>NZ_CP036429.1:54674-124260 GCF_007752535.1 Tautonia plasticadhaerens | reverse complement strand
CGGCCCGACGCCGACCCCGAGCCGCTTCAGTTCTCCGCGCAGGTGGCCGAACTGCTCGGCGCATGCCGAGTCGAAGTCGACGACCGCGACGGCGATCAGCAGGTCGGCGATCTGGCGCAGCAGCGGGGCGGGGTCGTTGCGGAGCTCGGAAGCGTGCGTCCTGGCGGTCGCGGCGGAGTTGTTGCATGGCGTCGTCGAACTCGGGGTCGTCGGCCATGGAGCCGGCGATGCGGAGGATGGCCGCGTCGCGAGCGGCGCGGTCTGGGAGGACGCGGAGGGTGACCTGGACGGCCTGGCCCTCGGAGAGTCCGGGGTCGCCCTGCAGTTCGATGGTCCGGCCGCGGATAACCCCCTCGATGATCTTGCTCATGCCCGTCTCTCCTCGTCGTGATGCCGGCTCCCGGGCGGGGTGAGGCCCGTGCGCAGCCGACCCTGTCAGGCCGGGTATGCGGAGCGGGTCCATCATACCGTTGACGAGATGGCGGGTGGGGCCGGATCGGTGGCGATGCGGAGGTCGCCGCGGTGGACGAGGAGTGGCTAGGGTAGGGGAGGGGCTGGCCGGGCCGGGCCGGGCCGGGCCATAGGCCGGGGGCGGGGTAGAGGTGGCCTGGCAGAGCTGGAGGCGCTGCCGGGCATCGGCCCGACACTGGCGGCCCGCATCATCGAGCGGCGGCCGTATCGGTCGGTCGAGGAGCTGGTCGAGGTGAAGGGGATCGGGTTGAAGACGCTGGAGCGGCTGCGGCCGCTGGTGAGGGTGGGGACGAGGCCATGAGCGTACTGGACGATGACCTGCACGACCCTGCCGCTGGCCCACGCCGGGCTAATCCAGCTCGGGCGGTGGGGCTGGAGTGCCGAAGAGGCGGGGCTGGCGTCGGCCGACGGGCGTTTGGTGCGGCTGGTGGTGGCCTCGAAGGGGGGCTGGACGATCCGGGCCGAGGGGGAGACGGGGGCGGCGGCCTGGGGTGCGGCGCTCGAGCGGGCCGGGCTCGACGGCGGCCGCAACGGGGCGGGGCAGGGGGGCCTCGCCGGGGATCGGCCCGCACCCGACGTCACCGGTGATGGGCTGGAGGGCGGCGGCATGTGGAAGACGTAGGCGGCCCCCACCTTCTACTCGGGCTCGCGGGCCTTCGCCGACCGGGAGCTGCTCCGGCCCAGGGACCGAGCCTGTGCCGTGGCCGTGGTGGCGGAGGCCGGGTCGAGCTGGCCGACGGCCGGGATCGCCCACCCGGCGGGCTGGTCGGCGGCCGACGAGGATGCGGGGCGGCCGGCGGAGGTGAGTTGGAGGCTGGTGGTGAAGGCCGAGCTGCCGGGCCGGTACCGGCTGCGGCGAGGTCTGTTCGTATTTGTTTATTACTATACATATGGAGATTATCTGCTCAATCTGGGGCACGCCTGCCGTGTCCGCGACTTGGCCTTCGGCTTGTGCCCGCCTGCTCAACGCCCGAGGGCGTCATCGTCTGGGGCACCGCCAGGACCATCAGGGCCACGACGACGCCGACGGTCTGCTCAACGCCCGAGGGCGTCATCGCCTGGGGCACACCGTGCATCGAAGGTGAGGGTAACGGCGCGATACTTCCTGCTCAACGCCCGAGGGCGTCATCGTCTGGGGCACCTTGTGCCGCAAAGGCAGGGCTTCCGGCCTGCTGCTGGGCGGGGCCGAGCCGGGCGAGGGCGGGGACGCCGACGGCCCGATGCCCCACTGACCGCGGTCGCCGGGCTTGGGGGCGATCCCCGGGCCCGGCCCTGCCGCCCGATTTCTTAGACCCGCCGGCCGGCGGGGCCGAGGGCCGGGGCGTCAGGACGGGATGCCGTGCGTCCGCGGCGCCTCGCGCCAGGCCGCCATCGGCCCGCCCGTCACCGGGTCCCGCGCCGGGATCGGCAGGCTGCCGATGAGCTTCAGCGCCGCCCGCGCCTCCGCCTCCCCCACCTCCTCGTCGCGGATCAGGTCCCAGTCCCGCCCCTCGGGGTAGCCGCCCACCATCCACGAGTCGGCCGTGTTCCCCAGCCGCGTGTGCGACGTCCCGACCGGCAGCACCAGCACGTCGCCCGCCTCCAGCTCCACCACCACGCCGCCCGCGCCGCCCAGCCGCAGCGTGATCCGCCCCCGCGCCATCCCCAGCGCCTCGTGGGTCGTCGAGTGGTAGTGCGGGTAATCGTAGACGCCCAGCTCGCGCCAGTTGTTCAGCCAGTCGTGCCGCCGGAACCTCGCCTCCAGCTCGTCGGCCAGGTCCCCGCCCGGCTCGGGACCCACCGCCCCCCGGTACAGCAGCACGGGGAAGCGGCTGTTGGGCACGCGCCCCTCGGGCCCGAAGTGCATCGTCTCCAGCCGTGGTCCGCCGGCGATCATGGCGTCTGCCCCCTCCACAAGGTCCGGTCCGAAGTCAGTCGGGCCCGGTCTCGTCGGCCGCGACCACGCCGCCGTACGGCACGTCACGGCCGCCGTAGCGCCGCACGCGGATGTTGGCCTGCTCGGCGTGCCCGACGAAGCCCTCCAGGGCGCAGAGCCGCGAGCAGTAGCCGCCCACCAACGCCGACGCCGCGTCGCTCTCCACCCGCTGGTAGGTGCAAGTCTTCAGGAACTTGCCCACCCACAGCCCGCCGGTGTACCGCGCCGCCCGCCGCGTCGGCAGCGTGTGGTTGGTGCCGATCACCTTGTCGCCGTAGGCCACGTTGGTCCGCGGGCCGAGGAACAGGGCCCCGTAGTTGCGCAGGTGCTCCAGGAAGTAGCCCGGGTCGCGGGTCATCACCTGCACGTGCTCCGAGGCGATCCGGTCGGCGATGCGCACCAGCTCCGCGTCGCTGTCGGCCACGCAGACGGCCCCGTGCCGCTCCCAGGCCTGCCGGGCCACGGCCGCCGTGGGGAGGATCGTGAGCAGCCGATCCACCTCGGCGATCGTCGCGCGGGCCAGCGGCTCGGAGGTCGTCAGCAGGACGGCCGGCGACTCGGGGCCGTGCTCGGCCTGGCCCAGCAGGTCGGTGGCGCACAGCTCCGCGTCCACGGCCTCGTCGGCGATCACCAGGGTCTCGGTCGGGCCGGCCAGCAGGTCGATGCCCACGCGGCCGAAGAGCTGCCGCTTGGCCTCGGCGACGTACGCGTTGCCGGGTCCGACCAGCAGGTCGACCGGGGCGATGGCCTGCGTCCCCAGGGCCATCGCCGCGACCGCCTGCACGCCGCCGAGGCAGTAGATCTCGTCGGCGCCGGCCAGGTGCTGGGCCGCGACGATCGCCGCCGCCGGCGCCCCCCGGTACGGCGGGGCGCAGGTGACCACCCGCCCGACGCCGGCCACCTTGGCCGTGACGACCGACATGTGGGCCGAGGCCACCATCGGGTACGTGCCGCCCGGCACGTAGCAGCCCGCCGAGCCGACCGGGATGTTCTTGTGGCCGAGGACGATGCCGGGCAGGGTCTCGACCTCCAGGTCGAGCAGCGCCTGGCGCTGGTGTCGGGCGAAGGTGCGGATCTGCTCCTGGGCGAAGGCGATGTCGTCGAGGTCGCGCCGGCCGAGCCGGGCCAGGCAGGCCTCGATCTCCGGGGGCGTGAGCCGGTAGTCGTCGCGGTCCCAGCCGTCGAGCCGGGCGGACAGCTCGCGCACGGCCGCGTCCCCGCGGCGGGCGACGTCGTCGAGGATGCGGGTGACGGTCTGCCGGACCTCGGCATCCGCCTGGGCCGCCTCCGCCGGCTCCGCGCCGCGCTTGAGCCAGGTCTCCACCGTGTGCACCCCTTTCCCCGGCACTCGGAGACGACCGCGCCCGACGTCCCCGTCCCGCGGCCGGCGTGGCGGCCCGGGGTGGCTCTCGCCCGCGCCGTCGAGGTAACCTGCCGGGGTGGGATCATACGAGGCCGCGCGAGCCGGTGCCAGGGCGCACCCCATCGGCGGCCGCCGATGGACGCGGGGCCCGTGACAGGTCGGGGCGTGGCCCCTGGGCCGTCCTCGATGGCCTGAACCGGGGCATTCGGGGGGTTCTCCTTCGCCTTCAGGCGCCGGCGACGCACTGGCTGCGCCTTCCGGAGTATACCGATGGATCGGAGGTCGGCCGCCGCTGCCTGAGCCGCTGCGGGGCTCCGGCGGTCAGGGTCCGGCAGCGGAGTGGGGGCAGCCGGGCCTGCCCCCGCCGTTGATCCTGCTGGCGAATCCGAGATCGACCAGCGGGTGGGGCTTACGCTACGTCCCAGGGGAATCCCACCCGGACGGAGCCCGCACATGTCGCTTCACCCACGGCCGATCGGATCGGTGCCCGAGGAGGCCGCCCGCGTCGCGCACGCCGCCTTCCCCGGTGGCAACACCTACATTGCCCTGCGCGATGAGCTGGGCACGATCTTCCGAGACGACGACTTCGCCGACCCGTACCCGAGCCGCGGCCGCCCCGCTGAGTCCCCCTGGCGGCTGGCCCTCGTGACCGTCTTCCAGTTCGCCGAGGGGCTGTCCGACCGCCGCGCCGCCGACGCGGTGCGCGGGCGGATCGACTGGAAGTACGCCCTCGGCCTGGGGCTCGACGACCCCGGCTTCGACGCCTCGGTCCTCTGCGAGTTCCGGGCGCGGCTCGTCGCCGGCTCGGCCGAGGGGCGGCTGCTCGACGCGCTCCTCGATCTCTGCCGCGGGCGCGGCTGGCTGAAGACCCGCGGCCGCCAGCGCACCGACGCGACGCACGTCCTGGCCCGCGTCCGCAACCTCGACCGGCTCGAGTGCGTCGTCGAGACGATGCGCCACGTCCTGAACAGCCTGGCAGCGGCGGACCCAGAGTGGCTCCGCCGTCAGGCCCGGGCGGAGTGGGTCGAGCGCTACGGCCGGCGAGCCGAGGAGTCCCGGCTCCCGGACTCCGAGGAGGGCCGCCGCGCCCTCGCCCGGGAGGTCGGCAAGGACGGCCACGCCCTGCTGGCGGCGGCCTACGACGCCGGCGCCCCGCCCTCGGTCGCGCGATCGCCGGCGGTCGAGACGCTGCGCCGGGTCTGGGTCCAGCACTTCCTGGTCGAGGCCGGCGGGCTGCGTTGGCGGGCCGAGGGTGACGGCATCCCGCCCTCCGCCGCGTCGATCAACTCGCCTCACGACTCCGAGGCCCGGTACGGCAAGAAGCGGTCGACGATCTGGGTGGGCTACAAGGCCCACCTGACCGAGACGTGCGACGACGAGTCGCCCCACCTGGTCGTCCAGGTGACGACCGCGCCGGCGCCGGCGGCCGACGGCGATGCCCTGGCCGGGATCTACGAGCAGCTGGGCCGGAAGGATTCGCTGCCGGGCAAGCACCTAGCGGACACCGGCTACATCGACGCCGAGCTGCTGGTCAGCAGCCGCCGCGACCACGGCGTGGAGCTGATCGGGCCGACGCGGCCGGACTACGGCTGGCAGGCCCTGGCCGGCGGCGGCTTCACGGCGTCGGACTTCGCCATCGACTGGGAGGGCAGCCGGGCCACCTGCCCGGAGGGGCGCGTCAGCTCGGGGTGGACGCCGGCCGTGGAGCGGGACCACACCGAGGTCGTGCACATCAAGTTCTCGAGGAAGGACTGCAAGCCCTGCCCCGCCCGAGAGCGGTGCACGGGGGCGGCGAGGCGGTCGCTGACGATCCGGGCCCGCGAGCCGTTCGAGGCGCTGAGGGCGGCCCGCGCGCGGGAGGAGACGGAGGAGTACCGGGCCGACTACGCCCACCGCGCGGGGATTGAAGGGACGATCTCGCAAGCGGTCCGGGTCGCCGGGCTGCGGCGATCGCGCTACGCGGGTCGGGCGAAGACGCACCTCCAGCACCTGGCGACGGCGGCCGCGATCGACATCTTGCGCGTCGTCGACTGGCTCGCGGAGGCACCTCGAGAAGCGACCAGGACGTGCGCCTTCGTCCGGCTGATCACCGCGGCCGTCCCGGCCTGACATTTCGCCAGCAGGATCGCTTTTGGGGGCGGATCACGCAGTCAACCGCTGCTCTCCGAACCAGGGCCGGGAGCGTACCCTTAAGGCCCCGACACCTCCCGGGCGGACGACCCGCGTCGGCGCCCGGGACGCTGGCCGATCCGAGGGCTCGATTGGGGCCGCGTTCCGATGCCGGGGCGACCGCGCGTCGTCCCCCGGCACCGGAATCGCAACAGGCGCCCCCCGGAGGACTTCCGATGATGACGCGACTCTCGACCGGCATCCCGGCCCTCGACGACGTGCTCCGCGGCGGCCTGCTGCCCGGCGAGTCGTACCTGGTCCGCGGGTCCTCCGGAACCGGAAAG
Organism: Tautonia plasticadhaerens; assembly: GCF_007752535.1. Lineage (GTDB taxonomy): Bacteria > Planctomycetota > Planctomycetia > Isosphaerales > Isosphaeraceae > Tautonia > Tautonia plasticadhaerens. Next base: position 118,058 of record NZ_CP036429.1, on the reverse strand, counting down.
ACCACCCTGGGCATGCAGTTCCTCATGGCCGGCGCCCGCCGCGGCGAGCCGGCCCTCTACGTCTCCCTGACCGAGCCCGAGGCCGTCATCCGCCGCTCCGCCGAGCGGCGCGGCTGGGGCCTTGACGGCATCCACGTCCTGGACCTCCATGCCCGCGCCGGCCCCGAGGAGACGACCCCCGAGGGCACCTACACCATCTTCCACCCCGCCGAGGTCGAGCTGGCCCCCGCCACCCGGCGGATCGCCGAGGCGATCGAGGGCCTAGGCCCGGCCCGCGTCGTCTTCGACAACCTCAGCGAGGTCGGCTTCCTCAGCCGCGACCCGATCCGCTACCGTCGCCAGGTTGCCGCCCTGAAGGACTCCCTCATGGAGCGGGGCCACACCGCCCTGTTCCTGGCCGAGAGCAACCGGCACCAGTTCGACGAGGACATCCTCTCGCTCGTCCAGGGCATCATCCAGGTCGACCGGGACCATAGACGGGACGGGCGCGAGCGCCGCGCCCTGCGGGTGGAGAAGTATCGCGACAGCGACTTCGCCTCCGGCGACCACGCCCTGGACATCGAGCAGCACGGCCTGGTGGTCTACCCTCGTATGCTGGCCACCGAGCACGGCCGGGACTTCCCCCGCGAGGCGCTTGGCAGCGGCGTCGCGGAGCTGGACCGCCAGCTCGGTGGCGGGATCGACCGGGGCACCGTCACGCTGATCGCCGGCAACTCCGGGGCCGGCAAGACCACCGTCGGCCTGGGCTTCCTGGCCGAGGCGGCCCGCCGGGGCGAGCGGGCCGTGGCCTACTCGTTCGAGGAGGGGGCCCCGGAGATCCTCACCCGCTGCGAGGCGCTGGGGCTCGGCGTCCGAGGGCTGATCGAGCGGGGCCTGCTGGAGGTCACCAAGGTCAACCCGCTGGTGCTCTACCCCGACCAGTTCGCCGCCCGGGTCCGCGAGGAGGTGGAGGGCAGGGGGACCCGGCTGGTGATGATCGACAGCCTCAACGGCTACCTCGCCACCATGCCCGACGAGTCGTGCCTGGTCAGCCACGTGAGCCAGCTGGCCAGCTACCTCAACCGGATGGGGGTCGCTACCCTGCTGACGCTGGAGCTGCCGACCCTGAACCAGTCGGACGAGGCGCACCGGCTCGGCCTGAGCCACCTGGTCGACACGATCCTGCTGCTGAAGCTCTTCGAGGCCGAGGGCGGCCTGCGGATCGCCTCGGGGGTCATCAAGCGCCGGCTCGGCGGCCACGACCGGGCCTTCCGCGACCTGGAAATCACGCCCGAGGGGGTGCGCGTGGGCGGGCCGCTGCCGGAATTCCGGGGGATCCTCGGAGGGCAGGCCAACACCGCCGGCCCGGACGCGGGGGCCGGTCCGAGGGACGGGGAGGGGCACCTTGGATGACGGCGCGGCGCCCCCCCTGGTCCTGGTGCACTGCGGCTGGCCGGCCGACGCCGAGCTGGCCTGCCGGGCCCTCGGCGCGCTGGGGTGCGCGTGCCGGGTCGTCGGCGGGGCGGACGAGCTGCAGGCGCTGCTCGGCGGGGGCCCGACCGACCTGATGCTCGCCGACGCCTCCGCCGGCCTCGGGCCGCTGGGGACGCTGCTGGCGGCCCTCGACGCCCATCCCGAGGCCGGCGACCTGCCGCTGGTCCTGCTGGCCGACGCGGCGGACGCCCCGCTGCTGGCCGGCGTGCTCGCCCGGTCCTTGCACGCCACGCTGCTGACCAAGCCGGTCACCCAGGCGCAGTTCGAGGCGGCCGTCCGGGCGGGGCTGCGCTACCGGGCCGGGAGGCGTGAGGTCCGCCGGCTGCTGGCCGAGCTGGAGGGCCGGGTGGCCGAGCGGACCGCCGCCCTGGCCGAGGCCAACGCGGCGCTGTGGGCGGAGATCGCCGCCCGGGCCGCGCTGAGCCGGCAGCTGGCCACGGCCCAGGAGGACGAGCGGCGCCGCATTGCCCGCGACCTGCACGACCAGACCGGCCAGCTGCTCGCCGGCCTCGCCCTGGCGGTCCGGGCGGTGGCCGACGCCGGGCCGCTGCCGGCGCCGGCGGCCGAGCGGCTGGCCGATGTCCGCCGCGTGGCCGACGAGCTGGGCCGGCAGGTGCACGAGCTGGCCGTCCGCCTGCGGCCGACCGCCCTGGACGACCTGGGGCTGGAGGCGGCGCTGGGCCAGCTCGCCGCCGAGTGGTCGGCCCGGGCCGGCGTGCCGGTCGACTTCCAGGCCGCCGGGCTGGAGGCCGGACGGCTGCCGACCGAGGTCGAGACCGTCCTGTACCGGGTCGTCCAGGAGGCGCTGACCAACGTGGCCAAGCACGCCCGGGCCCAGTCGGTCAGCGTGGTCATCAGCCGGCACGGCGGGTCGGCCACCGCGGTGATCGAGGACGATGGGGTCGGTTCCGACCCCATCGTCCTCGATCACCGCGGTGGCCGGCTCGGCCTGGTCGGCATGCGAGAGCGGGTCTCGCTGGTCGGCGGTCAGCTGGACATCGAGACTGAGCTCGGCCGGGGGACCGCCATCATCGCCCGGGTCCCGCTGGCCGAGGGCGAGAGGGGGGACGGCCGTGGCTAAGCTCCGCGTCTTCCTGGCCGACGACCATCCGGTGGTCCGCGGCGGCCTGCGGGCCCTGATCGACGCCCAGCCCGACATGGAGGTCGTCGGCGAGGCGGCCGACGGCGAGGCGGCCGTGCTCGGGGTGCTTGACACCGGGCCCGACGTGGCCGTGCTCGACGTGTCCATGCCGGAGGTCTCCGGGGCCGAGGCCACCGCGCGGATCCGCCGCGATCGCCCCGCCGTGCGGGTGCTGGCCCTCTCGGCCCACGAGGACATCGGCTACGTCCGCCAGGTACTGGCCGCCGGCGCCTCCGGCTACGTGGTCAAGCGGGCCGCCGCCGAGGACCTGGTGCGCGCCATCCGCCGCGTGGCGGCCGGCGAGACGTACCTCGACCCGGCGATCGCCGGGGCGCTGGTCGTCGGCCTGGTCCGGGCCCCGGCGGGGGGCCCGGCCGCCGGGGCGGAGCTGAGCGAGCGCGAGGCCGAGGTGCTCCGGCGGGTCGCCCTGGGGCACCCGCTCAAGCAGGTCGCCGCGGACCTCGACGTCGGCGTGCGTACGGTCGAGACCTACAAGGCGCGGGCGATGGAAAAGCTCGGCCTGCGGACCCGGGCCGACGTGGTCCGCTACGCGGCGATGCGCGGGTGGCTGGCCGGCGGCTGACCGGCGGCGCGTCCGGGAAACCCACGACGCGAATCGGCAGGCATCCGGGGCGACCCCGGCACCCCGGCCCGGCCATGATGGCCGGCGGCCCTCCCGCCCCGCCCCTCGGCGGGACCCTCGCCGTGGACCGGATCGGCCCCGCGCCGACTGCCCGCGGCACCCGGCCAGTCGGCGGTCCGACGGCCGGACGGGAGGGGCCCGGACACCGTCCCGCCCCCCCGTTCCGGGCGGGGCCGATCCGGGCGACGGGCCGATCCACCGAGACTCGGGTGCCCTGCCATGATCCCCACGCAGAACGGTACGACGCCCGGCCCCGGCGGCCCCGTGCACCGGCGCTTCGAGGTCACCGACCCCGCCGGCCTGCACCTGCGGGCGGCCGCTCGGCTGGCGCAGGCCGCCGCCGGCTTCGTCGCCGAGGTCCGCGTCCGCGGCGACGGCCGGGTGGCCGACGCGCGGAGCATCCTCGACCTGATGATGTTGGCCGCCGACTGCGGCAGCCGCCTGGACCTGGAGGCCCGGGGCGCCGACGCCGAGGCCGCGGCGCGGGTGCTGGCCGACCTGGTCGGGGCGACCCGGACCGTCTGAGCGGTTGTGCGTCCCCGGTCGGTCGTCGGTCGGCCCGGGGACGGCCCCCCCCACCCCTCGACCTACAACAGGACCCGGACATGAGGCGACGACGTGTCCTGATCGCCGACGCCGACGGCTCGCTGCTCGACGCCTACGCCGCGGCCCTCCGCCAAGCCGGGTTCGAGGTGGCCATCGCCGCCGACGGGGGCCAGTGCATGGATCGGCTGCGCGACGGCGGGCACGACGCGCTGGTGCTGGACCTCGACCTGCTCTGGGCCGGCGGCGCCGGCGTCCTGGCCCGGTGGCCCGAAGACGCCCCGAGGCCGGCGGTCCCGACGCTGGTCCTCTCGGGCCGCAGCGAGGGCGGCCGCCTCTATCGCCTGCTGCGGCTGGTCGCCTTCCCGACGGGCGAGTACCGCGACAAGCCGGTGGAGCCCGGGGAGCTGGCCGAGCGCGTCGGCCGGCTCCCCGGGCTCCCGAGCCTGGTGGCCGTCTCCCCCTGAGGAGGCGCCGGGCCCGGCCCCGGCGAACCGCCCCATCGACCCGCCGGTCGCCGGGCCCGGCGACGACACCGACGAGCCGGAGACCCCCGCGATGAACGAGGTGCAATCCCACGCGATCTCCCAGGCCCTGCGCGCCATCGGGGCCGACGCCACCCCGGTGCTGGTGGCCAACGACGCCTGGGTCGTCGAGGTGCTCTCCCGCGACCGCCGCACCCTGGCGACCGTCTCCGAAGACGGCATCGAGGTGCGGAACAACCCGCCCGAGGGGCCGCCCGACCCGGAGGTCGTGCCCCCCGCGTGCTCCGTCGCGTTCCGAGGCTGAGCGGGCGTCGACGGCGTCGGGGGGGAGCGACTGGCCACGTCCCGGCCCCAGGACCGGGGACGCGGCGCGATCGACGGGCGGCCGTTCGCCCCGCCGGGCGCCCCCACCGGCGTGAGCACGACGACCTACCCGGTAGCCCTGCCGCGAAGCCCGCATGCCCCGGGCCCTGGCGTCCTGCCGGCGCGCCTCCCCTCCGCCTGCCGATGGCCGGGCATCGCCCGGGTCCCCGGGGCATGCCCGCGGCCGCTGCTGGTCGGGCCGACGCCGGGCCGGTCACCGGCTGGCCCCGGCGGCACGCGGCCGTGACCGCGATTTCCCGGACAGCGGACGCGGCCTCGCCCGGGAAATCGCTGACATGAAAGAATCGGCATTCTTTTCGCTGTGATCCTCCGCCGGTCCTGGGCCGCCGGGGCGGCCCGCCCCAACGAGGCACCGCGAAGACACCCTCCCATGAGCCACCCCGCCTTCCGCGGCAGCGACCGGCCGACGCTCGGCGTCGAGCTGGAGCTGCAACTCGTCGACGCCCGCACCCTGGCCACCCGCGACGCCTGCGACCGGGTCCTCGCCGCCATCCCGGCCGCGTTCGCCGGCGCCATCAAGCCGGAGATGCACGCCTGCTGCGTCGAGGTCGCCACCGGCGTCTGCATCGACACCGCCGACGTCGCCGACGACCTCGGGGCCAAGCTCCGCGCCCTCGCCGCGGCGGCCCACGGGCTCGGGATGCGGGCCGCATGGGGCGGCACCCACCCGTTCACCCACTGGCAACACCAGGGCATCACCCCGACGCCCCGCTACCGGGCCCTGGTCGAGCGCTACCGCGAGCCGCTGCTGCGCCAGGCCACCTTCGGCCTGCACGTCCACGTCGGCGTCCCGGACGGCGACGCGGCGATCCGGGCCTGCGACGGCATCCGCGCGCACCTGCCGACGCTGGCCGCCCTGGCCGCCAATAGCCCCTTCTGGTGCGGCCGGGCCACCGGCATGCGGGCCCACCGCGTCGAGATCATCGCAGCCACGCCGACCGGCGGCCTGCCGCCTCGGCTCGGGGACTGGGACCATTTCGCGGCCCTGGTCGATCGGCTGTCCGCGTCCGGATGCATCGAGTCGCTCAAGGACCTCTGGTGGGACGTGCGGCCCAGCCCCGCCAACGGTACGGTCGAGGTGCGTGTCTGCGACATGCCGCCGGATTTGCCTTCGGTGCTCGCCCTCGCGGCCTTGATCCAGTGCCTGGTGCATGCGCTGGCCCGCGACGCCGGCCGGGACGCGGCCGGCGGCCCGGAGGAGGTCCGGTCGCTGCTGACCCGGCAGAACCGCTGGGCTGCATCGCGCCACGGCCTGGACGCGGATCTGATCGACCCCCGCACCGGGCGGTCCCGGTCGGCCCGGGACGTCGTCCGGCGGCTGGCCCACGACCTCCGCGGCGAGGCCGAGGCGCTGGGCTGCGTCGCGGACCTGGAGCGGGCGTGGGCCATGGCCGACGGCCCGACCGGGGCCGATCGCCAGCTGGTCATCTACGAGCGGACCGGCGACCTGACCGCGGTCGCCCGCGGCATGGTCCCCGACCTCGACGACGGATCGATCGACATGCGGCCATCGGGGCACGACAGGCCCATCCCCGCGCCGGGCGTTGGCCGCCCTGCGTACGCGGTCGTCCCGCCCTTCGCACCGGCCCCGGGTCACTCGGTCGCCGCTGGCTGAGGCGTGCCTCGACCTCATCGGGGCCCGTCGGGCCTCGCGCGTCCCCCTCACATCCGGCCGAGCGCCCGACGGGCCGGCCCGGGAAACGGAGCACGTGCCGTGTGCCGCATCGCCGCCTACTTCGGCCCGCCCATGCGGGTCTCGCACCTGATGAACGACCTGCCACGCTGCCTGCAGATCCAGAGCCGCGACGCCCGCCAGATGGCCGACTCCTCGATCGCCGGCGACGGCTGGGGCGTCGGCTGGTACGCGCCGGGCAACGGGCCCACACCCGGCGTCCTCAAGAGCATCCTACCCCTGTGGGCCGACCTCAACGCCCGCGACGCCCTGCCGGCCATCGTCTCCGGCTCGTTCGTCGGCCACATCCGCTTCGCCAGCCCCAACATCGAGGTCTGCTTCACCAATACGCCGCTCTACGCCCTGGACGACCGCATCTGGACGATCAACGGCGAGCTCTCCCCCTGGCCGGGCCCGCTGTCCAGGGCGATCCGCGACCGGCTCGACGCGGACCACGAGGCCGAGGTGCGGGGCGCGACCGACGGCGAGCTGCTCGGGGCCCTCTGGCGGACCCACTTCCGCCGCGCCGGCGGCCGCGACGCCGGCGCGGCGCTGCGCGCCACGCTGCGGGAGGCGACCGACCTGGCCCGAGACCACGACGGCCATGTGAAGACCAACGTCATCCTGGCCGACGCCGACGGCTTGCTGGCCGTACGCTATGCCGACGACGGGCCCGGCAACTCGCTGTACACCCTGGCCAGCGAGCCCCGCTGGGCCGGGGGCGTGGTGGTCGCCTCCGAGCCGCTGGACGACGGCCCCGGCTGGCACGAGGTCGGTCCCGACACGCTGGTCCGCGGCGACGCCCGGGGGCTCTCCCGCGAGCCGCTGGGCCTGGAGCGTTTCGGTTCCGCGCGGCGAGGACGTCAGAGCGCCTGAGCCATCGACGCCGCCCGGCCACATCGCCTCCCCGAGGGACATCTCATGCCAGCCGCCCCCGCCCCGGGCCGCGAAGCCGTCCCGCTCAACCGCTACCGCGTCTCCGCGCCGGCCATCGCCCGGGGCGCGTCCAACACCCGGCTGACCCCCGCCGGCTCCGATGACATCCGCCACGTCGTCCCGGACCTCACCGGCCTGGGCGATCGCTTCCGCCAGGGCCGGAGCCTTGGCGTCCTCACCCCGGGCGTCGACGACCGCGGCCACGCCAACACGCTCCGCCTCGACTCCATCGCCTCCGTCCGCGCCGGCGAGGACGGTCGGGGGGAGACCGTCGCCCTGTGCGTCAAGAGCGTCGTCGTGCGCGACCCCGAGACCGGTGCCATCCGCCGCGGCGTCGCCTCGAACGACCTCTGCGACGTCCGCCCCGGCGACGAGGTGGCCATCACCGGGCCGGCCGGCCGGAATTTCCTGCTGCCGGGGGGCCCGTCGGCCAACCTGATCCTGGCGGCCACCGGCACCGGCATGCCGGCCGGGTCCTGCTGTTCTTCGGGGCCAGGACCGCCGCCGAGTGCCTCTGCCGCGACGAGCCGGAGTCCTACCGCGACGAGCCGGGCTTCGAGGTCCGCTACGCCTTCAGCCGTGAGCAGCGGGCCCCCGACGGCCGGCGGATGTACGTGCACCACCGCATGGCCGAGCGGGCCGAGGAGCTGTGGCGGCTGCTGGACCTGGAGGATACCTACCTCCACCTCTGCGGCATCAAGGGGATGGAGGACGGCGTCGAGCGGGTGCTCCGGGGGCGGGCCGAGCGGGACTACATCGACTGGCGGGCGTTCCGCCGGGTCCTGTAGGAGACCGGGGGGCTGCGGATCGAGACCTATCGAACCGAGCTGTCCCTCGCCGCATGACCGGTCGGCCGAACAAGGACCGATTCGGTCACTGTGATGGGATGCAGGAGGGCGGGCCTTGGACATGATCCGACCGTTGCACACCTGGGAGCGGCAGCGGACCAGCTACTGGTTCGTGCCGGCGCTCATGCTCGCCGCCGGCATCGGCCTGGCCGCGGGGATGCTCGCGATCGACCGCAACTCCCACCTCGGCCCCGTCCTCATCCCGTGGTTCACCGCCGGCGGGGAGGAGGGCGCCCGCATGCTCCTCTCCTCCGTCGCCGGCGCCGTGATCATTGTGGCCGGCGTCACCTTCTCGATCACGATGCTGACGCTCACCCAGGCCTCCAGCCAGTTCGGGCCCCGGATGCTCCGCAACTTCATGCGCGACGCCGGCAATCAGGCCGTGCTCGGCACCCTCGTGGCGACCTTCGCCTATTCCCTGCTGGTGCGGCGGTCGATCGGCGGGGACCGGCAGGAACAGGTCCCGCACCTGGCCGTCGCCGTCGCCCTGCTGCTGGCCCTGGCCCGCATGGCCGCCCTGATCTTCTACATCCACAACGTCTCCTCGTCGATCCAGGCGCCGCTGGTGGCGGCCGACGTCTGGGACGACCTGGACTCGGCCATCCGCCGCATGTACCCGGAGGGACTCGGCCACGAACGGCCGCCGTCGCGGCCGGGAGGGTCGGCGTCCCGCCTCCCCGAGGCCTTCGACCGCGAGTCGATCGCCGTGACCTCGGCCGGGACCGGCTACCTCCAGCTGGTCGACGTGCATCGACTGATGGAAGTGGCAACCTCCAACGACCTGCGCCTCAAGTTGCTCTGCCGGCCGGGCCACTTCATCACCCGTGGCAATGCCCTTCTGCTGGCCTGGCCGCCGGACGCGGTGACGGTCGAGGTCATCGGGCGGCTCCGCAAGACGTTCGTCCTCGGCCCCCAGCGCACCCCGGAGCAGGACGTGGAGTTCGCCGTGCGGCAGCTGGTCGAGATCGCGGTGCGGGCCCTCTCCCCGGGCACCAACGACCCGTTCACCGCCGCCACCTGCGTCGATTGGCTCGGCGACGCCCTCTGCCGGATCGCCGAGGGGGGCCTCCACTCCCCGCGCCGCCACGACGACGCGGGGATGCTGCGTGTGGTCGCCGACGTAAGCGACTTCGCCGGGGTCGTCGACGCCTTCGACCAGATCCGGCAGTACGGCCGGGACAGCGTGGCGGTGACCGTCCGGCTGCTGGAGGCGATCGCCACGGTCGCCGGGCACCTGAAGGCAGAATCCCAGCGCAACCCGCTGCGCCGCCAGGCGGAGACCATCGCGCACGATGCCAGCGAGGCCCTCGACTCGGAGAAGGACCGGGCCGACGTGGTCGACCGCTACGAGCGGGCGATCGCCGCCCTGGATGCCGGCCCCGACCCAAAGGCCAACGCGCTGGCCCGCCACCGGGCCGGGAAGGAGGACGCGGCACGGGTCAGGCCGGCACGGTCGGTCGGTTCGGCGACCGGCGAACGCCCGGTGAGGCGGTCACAATCACACCGCGGGGCCGGGTAACGCGCCTCGGGACGTGACGGCCGAGGTCCCCCGCCCGCCGCGTACCCGGCCGGATGGGCTGCGTGATGGCCCGAATTACCAACGTATCGAAGGACCAGGAGTCAGGACAAACCCATGACGCTCCAAGCCGCATCGCGGGGGATGGTCGCCGGCCTGGCCGGGGTCGCCGCCATGACCGCCGCCGAGAAGGTCGAGCAGCTCTTCACGCGCCGGCCCAACTCCTACGTCCCCGCCCACACCCTGGAACGGCTGCTCGGGCGGCCGGGCCGCCCGGACGAGCAGCGGCTGGGGCTGAACTGGGCGATGCACTGGGGCCAGGGCATCCTGCTCGGCGCCGTGCGCGGGCTGATGGCCGAGCGCGGCGTCCGCGGCCCGGTCGGATCGCTGCTGTTCATGAACCTGCGCCTGCTCAACGACCAGTCACTGGAGAACGCCACCGGGGTGGGCGCCCCGCCCTGGACCTGGCCGGTCGACGAGCAGGCGATCGACCTCCTGCACAAAGGCGTCTACGCCTTCGTGGCCGGCGCCGTGGCCGATCGGCTCGTCGCCGGCCCGCCCGGGGTGCCGGGGCGTCGCACTCCCTGGATGGCCCGGTGACCCGGGGGCGGAGACGGACGACCCCGTCCGGGTCGGTATGTGGGCGGCGTCGGGGCCGGTTCTAACCCCGACGCCTCCCGGAGGCCTCACGCCGTCACGGGGTCGCGCCGGCCCCACCTCCTGCCGCGGGCGTCCCGCCGGTGCCGAGGTCGCCGCCCGTCGTGCCGGTGCCGGTCGTGCCGGCTCCGCCCATGTCGCCTGTGGTGCCCGTCGCCCCCGCGCCGGCATCTCCACCGCCGCCCGCGCCCTCGCCGCTGCAGCCGACCATCAGGGGTAGGGCGATGGCGGCGAGCACCAACGCCTCCCGAAGCCGAGTCCTCATGAGCATGATCTTGCCTCTCCTGGAGTTGTTCGGGCCCGTCGCGGGCCCCAAGTCCGGGCGCGAGCCCGGCCACATTCCCGCCCTGCAATGGGAGTGCCGAATTTGTGAGAGTATTCTGAAATGTGGAAATTCCACAAAATCATTCGTGGTCCTTCGCGGCGATCGTGCGGCTTGCGGCCGCCGGCGCTGCGGCGGGGTGGCCCGGGCCGGGACGACCGTGGAGTCCCACCCACGATCGGCCGACCGCGAGGATGGCCCGGAGGCGAGGCGATGGCGAAGGTCAGCGAGGGGACGGGAGGCCGATCGGCGAGAGACGGACGACCGCGAGGGCGGCCGAAGCCCCGCGACTCGTACGACGTGCTGGTCGTCGGCGGCGGGCCGGCCGGCCTGTCGGCGGCCCTGGTCCTCGGGCGGTGCCGGCGCCGGGTCATCGTCGTCGATTCCGGCCGGCCCCGCAATGCGGCCGCCCTGCGGTCGCACGGCTACCTCACCCGGGACGGCATCGGGCCGCACGAACTCCTGCGGCTCGGCCGGGAGGAGGTCGCCCGCTACGGGGTCGAGGTGCTCGACGACGAGGTGGTCGACGCTCGCTGCCCGAGCCCCGACGGCTCGCCCGGCCCGGGTGCCGCCGCCTTCGAGGCGGAGACGCGGTCCGGGCGGCGTCTCCGCTCCCGGAAGCTGCTCCTGGCCACCGGCGTCCGGGACGTCCTGCCGCCGGTCGAGGGGGCCGAACGCTACTACGGCCGCGGCGTGCACCACTGCCCCTACTGCGACGCCTGGGAGCACCGCGACGCCAGGCTCGCCGCCTACGGGGCCGGCGGCGCCGCCGTCGGGCTGGCCCTGTCCCTGCGGACCTGGTCGGATCGCGTGACGGCCTGCACCGACGGCCGCCCGGTCGACGCGGGCGATCGGGCTCGCCTGCGGCGCAACGGCATCGCCCTGCGCACCGAGCCGGTCGCCCGGCTCGACGGCGACGACGAGGCCCTCGGGGCGATCGTCTTCGAGGGCGGACGATCGATCCGATGCGACGCGCTGTTCTTCAACACCGGGCAAGTCCAGCGGTCGACGCTCCCGGGGATGCTGGGTTGCGAATATCGGGAGGAGGGCCAAGTCGAGACCCACGGCAAGCAGCACACCTGCACGCCGGGGCTGTTCATGGCCGGCGACGCCGACGGCGACGTGCAGTTCCTCATCGTCGCCGCGGCCGAGGGGGCGAGGGCGGCCACGGCGATCAACCGCGAGTTGCAGGACGAGGACAGGGGCGAGGCCGGGGTGAGGCCCAATACCTCCTCGCGGGCACGGGCACCGAGATGACGGGGGAGCTGCCCGAGCCCGAGGATCGCCCCGCGCCGCCGCCTTCCCATGGGCCATGCCTCGGCCGAGCCGCGTGGTTCGCCGGCATCGCGGCACATGGCTTGCCGACGGGGAGGTCGACCGGGAGCGGGCCCGTACGGGATCCCGCCGGTCGCGGTGGGCTGTTCGCAAGAGGTGGCCCGTGATCCGGGGCATGATCTTCGACATCGACGGCACGCTGGTCGACTCGGTCGACCTGCACGCCAGGGCCTGGCAGGAGACGTTCCGCCACTTCGGCCACGAGATCCCCTACGATCGGGTCCGCGCCCAGATCGGCAAGGGCGGCGACCAGCTCATGCCCGCCCTCCTCCCCGAGGACGTCGTCCGGGACCGCGGCGAGCAGATCGAGGCCTACCGCGGCGACCACTACAAGCGCGTCTACCTGCCCGAGGACCTCGCGTTCCCCTCGGTTCGGGAGCTTTTCGAGCGGCTCCGGGCCGACGGCAAGCGGCTGGCCCTGGCCTCCTCGGCCAGGGGGGATGAGCTGGAGGCCTACAATCGCATCACCCGGGTCGGCGACCTGATCGAGGCCGAGTCCTCCTCCGACGACGCCGAGCGGTCCAAGCCGCACCCCGACATCTTCCAGGCGGCCCTGGGCCGGCTCGGCGGCCTCGGGCCCGACGAGGTCCTCGTCGTGGGCGACACCCCCTACGACGCCGAGGCCGCCGCCAAGGCCGGCATTCGCACGGTGGGGATGACCTGCGGCGGCTGGCCCTAGGAGCCGCTCAAGGCCGCCGGGTGCGTCGCCGTCTACCGCGACCCGGCCGACCTGCTCGGCCGATACGAGCAATCGCCCCTGGCAACGGGGGCGTAGTCCAGGCCCGCGATGCCCGGCCCCATGACCGTCGTCGGCCTCCCGGACACAGGCGACGAGGACGCCGGTGCACACCCTCCGCGTCGGGATGGGCGATCGGTCGACCTGCGGCCGTCGGACGGGTGAGGTCACAGGGGGGGACGCCGGCGGGCCCCGGCTCGGCGCGGCCTCGCGGCCGGGAGGGGCGCCGCCCAGGTATACGGGGCGATCAGCGACGCGATCGGCGGGTGGACCAACGCCACGAGCAGCGAGTGGGCAACACCAACATCGGGGTGCAGGTCGGCCTCGGCATACCGCACCCGCAGTGGGCCCAGCAGGCGTTCGTCCCGGGGCAGCAGGCCCACGCTCCCCATCGCCGAGTGGTGTCCGGACCGGGGAAGCAGCGGGTACGGGGCCAGGGCCGCGTCGCAGGGGTTGTAGAGGCCGAGGACCGCCTCGCTCGTCGGCAACGCCCGGCCCAGCCGGCGGCCCGGGTCGAGCCAGTGGTGGTCGATCGCCCCCGAGATCAGCACCGCCCGCAGCCGCAGCGGCGGCCGTGGCCCGGGCAGCCCGATCGGCGGGTCCAGCGACTGGCTGTTCAGGGCCCCGCCGCCGAGCAGGTGCAGCGCCGCCGGGACGACGCGCCCCCCCTCGCTGTGGCCGATCAGGCAGGCGCGGGCGCCCGGGGGGAACGCCTGGAGCAGCCGCGCCAGGTGATAGCCGGCGACGAAGGCACGCCGCGACTTCTCGTTCAGGTCGAGTGCCGGGTCGAGCAGCGTCCTCTCGCTCGGCCAGTCGAAGAGGACGACCAGCGCGTCGCCGGGGATAGCCCCTGCGCCGTCGAGCCACTGCCACGCCTTCAGGGTGGCGTTCACGGCGAGCAGCCCGCTGACCAGGTTGCCCTGGACCATGATCACGACGGGGCGGCCGGCCGCCTGCGCCAGCAGTGTGCCGGGGGCGGCCGGGGCGAGCAGGCCGAGCGGGTCGAGGCGGTAGGCCTGGAGGTGGGGCCAGGGGTCGGAGCCCATGACTTGCGGGGCGGCGGCCGTGCGGATGACCCAGAAGTCGTCGCGCCGCCCGGGCGGCGGGGCGATCGGGGCCGGGCCGGCGACGTCGGCCGGGACGACGGGGCCCGGGTAGAGCAGCGACCCGGTGTGGACCCATGGGCCGGCCGCATCCGTCGCGGGCCCGGCGACCGCGAGGTCGGGCCTCGCCGGGCCGAGGCCAAGGAGGGCGGCCACGACGAGCGGGGCGGTCGCCGCCCGGATCGCGTGCGCGCGTCGGAGGTCCATCGCGTCAGCTCAGGTCCGAGAGGCCGCCCCGCGGGGAGCCCCGAGCGGGCCGCTACGGGCTCGCTCACGGGCCGGCACGACCTGTTCATCGACCGGATCGGGCAGGCGGCTCGACCCCGCGGCCAACCCGGTTGACGGCCCCTCCCCCGATACGGATCAGCCGGAAGGGTTGAAGCCGACGCGGCGACGCGATCGATCATGAGTCGTCTGCCGACTGCGTCAATCGAGGCAGAAGGCGAACCGATCTCGACGAGCCGCTCGACCGCCACGACCTACTCGTCGCCGACGCCTTGGTCGGGCCCTCACCGTCGCCCCCCATCCCACCGGACCTCGTACCCTGGGACCGCCCAGCGCGGGTCGGCCTCGTCGGCCCCCGGCCGGGCCACCAGCCGAGGCGGAGCTGACGCGAGCGGGGCGTCGCCGACCACGTCGACCGCCGGCGGCGCCGTGTCCTTCACTAACCACCCGACCACCAGGACGGCCACCGACAGGTGCAGCCGCACGTCCAGTAGCGGCCCGTACCACCTCGACCGCATGGCATGCCTCCCCACAAGGCTGGGCGGCGGCCCGGGTCAGCATCATCCGGCCCGTCGCCACTCCCGTCGTCCTCGATCCCTTCGATCCTCCGGCTCGTCACCCAATGCCGAGCAGCCGGCCGGCGATCGGCAGCATGCCGTCGCCGCGAACGCCCCGGGCTCAGCGGTGCCCGTGCCCGGGGTACCCGCCGCCCCGCCAGGGCCGCGGCGGGCAGTACGGCCGCGGGTACTTCGGCGCGGGATAGCACCCCGGCTGCGGGAACTTCGGGCCGGGGTAGCACCCCGGCTGCGGGATCGGCGGCGGGCACCAGGGGCGCGGCGGGCACCAGGGGCGGCCCCAGCCGGCGTTTGCCGCCGGCGGGCGGTACGGGTCGCTGGCCTCAGGGGCGGCGAAGGCCAGGGCGAGCGTCGCGACGGCCAGCGGCGTGATCAGCTTCATCATGGATCTTGACTCCTTACAATTGTGAATGACTTTGCGAGTCAGTTCGCGTTCGTGAAACCTTTCACAAAGTCAGTCGCAGCCCGCGTCGATCGGGCGACATGGCCGGCCGCGCGGGGCCCCGCCGCGGTCCCCCGCGACCCGCCCGATGTACGACGACCCCCGTTGCCTCGCGCCCACCGGCTGACCCACCCGGCCGGAATGTCGCGACGGGTCGGGAGGCAGGAACGCCGTCGTCGCCCCGGTCCACGATCGCATGCCGGTCATCTTGCGGTCCGAGGATTACGCCCAGTGGCATGAACCGGCCGAGCAGGTGACCGACGAGTCGGGGCCCTCGTCAACACTCAGAGCAACGACGATCCGCACTGCATCGACTCGGCCGGCTGATCGGGGCGCTGATCGTCGTGGCCGAGCCGGCCGCGCCGGGCTGGACAGACGTGCCGGACCTCTGCGAGCATCGGGACCGACTCCTCATGCCAGACCGCCGGCGGCCGCCGCCAACGGAGGCTCCCCATGAGCACCAGCGTCTCACGCTCGCGCACCTCCCCGCCGCCCGCCGTCGGGGCCGAGGACCGCATCCTGCTGCGCGGCGTCGACCGCGCCTTCTACGACCACCTCGTCGCCGTCCGCGGCGAGAACCCCAACCCCCGGATCGCCTGGTTCGGCGAGGACCTGGAGCTGATGAGCCCCTCGATCCGCCATGAGGACCTGGCCGAGCTGCTCGGCCTGCTGGTCCGGATCGCCCTCACGGCGTTGGGCGTCGAGCACCGCGGCCTGGGCCGCGTGACCATGACCCGGCCGGGCCGGCCCCCCAGCAAGGAGGCCGACGCCTGCTTCTACATCGCTAACCTCGCCCACTCCCCGGCCCGCTCGGCCAGGGAGCTGGACCTGGCCGCGTCCCCGCCGCCGGACCTGGCCATCGAGGTCGAGATCAGCCGCCCTGGGGTCCCCGTCGAGGCGATCTACGCCGGCCTGGGCGTGCTCGAGCTGTGGCGCTGCGACGGCCAGCGGCTGCGCATCCTCCGGCTGGGCCCCAACGGCCGCTACGCCGAGCAGGAGCACTCGGGCGCCGTCCCCCGGGTGCGGGCCGACGATGTCATTCCCCTGATCGCCCGGGCCGAGGAGCTGGGGGACCTCGCCTGGACGGCAAACATCGAGCGCTGGGCCCGCGAGGACCTGGCCCAACGGCCTGCCTGACCTACGGCCTACCCCCGAGGAGACGCACTGATGGCCGAGCCGACGACCATCTGGGGCCGCGAGGCCGCCCAGGACATCGCCGAGCTGAAGCGCGGCGTGGCCGACTCCAACCGCCGCCTGGAGGCGGTCGAGGGGAAGCTCGACCGCCTCCGCGCCGACTTCCGCGGCACCGTCCGGGGGATCGGCTACACGATCTGCGTGCTGATCACCGTCTTCGGCGCCCTGGCCATCGCCGGCGGCGCCTGGGTGGCCAGGACACTGGTCGAGCACGACCGGCAGGTCGATCGCTACGAGCGCGACGACGTGATCCCGCTGGTGCTCGCCGGCCGACAGGTCGCCGAGCTGGGCGTCCCCTGAGCGGGGTGCCATGGCGACCTGAAGCCGGGGGCGTCCCGGGCCCGGGACGGGGCAGGGGGCCCGATCAGGAAGCGGTCCGGGGGCCGGGTTTTCATCAGCGTACGCCGATGGTTACATAAATCCCATTATCGGACGATTGATAATACGCACAATCGTCACAGCCGGACCGCCTCCCGCCACTCCGACGCCGTCGGCCGACCCGCCGCCGGCACGCCCTCGACCGCGACGATGCAGGTCCTGACTGGGACCCCATCATGGTCATTCCTACTCGCGACGCGGCCCATCGGACGGCCGCACCCGGCGGCTTCAGTTACCAGGGCCGGAAATTCGTGGCAAATCCGCGGCGTCTGCCGTCGTGCCGCCGCCCGCCCTTGGCCCGGGCACGCGCCTTGCTCCCCGGACGGTTCCCGTCCCCGGCACCGCACCCGTCGCGGGCCTCCTCCCCCGTCCGAGGGCCTTCCCATGCCCCCGACCGCTTCCGATGCCCGGCCCGGCTGTACCCGACCCGACGACCATCCGCCGGCCGCTCCGACCGACCTCCGGGCCGAGGCCCGACGCCTCGCCCACCGCCAACGCCGCGCCGAGGACGCCGTCCGACGCCTCCACGACCACCCGCACCGCGACCGCATCGACCGCCTGGCCGCACACTCCGACCGCCTCTGCGTCGCCCTCTGCCGCACCCTCGCCCGGCTCCGCATCGACGATGGCCCCGGCCTGGCCCGGCCGATCGCCCGCGACGCCCGCAGCGCGCCGACACGGGCCGGCCGCCCTCCGGCCGCCGGCGGGGTCGGCCGGGGTCCAGGACGCGCGCCGCGCCGGTAGGATGGGGCCGAGGGGGCCGGAGTCGGCGGCGGCGGGTGTCGCCCCTTCCGGCCCCCTCCGACCGGCATCTCCCCGGAGCGACGACGATGGACGACCGACGCCGGTTCCTCCACGGCATGGCGGCCCTCGCCGCCGCCGGCACCCGGGCCGGGCGGCGCGTCGACGCCGCCGACTCCGGCCCCCTCGCCGAGGACGACGGCGCGATGCCCCTCATCGACACCCACGTCCACCTCTGGGACCTCCACCGCCTCCGCCTCCCCTGGATCGAGCCCGGCTCACCCCTGGACCGCGACCACCTCCCGGAGGACTATGCCACGGCGGCCCAGGGGCTGGGCGTCGCTCGGGCAGTCTACATGGAGGTCGACATCGACCCGGCCCGGCACGTGGCCGAGGCCGAGTACGTCATCGACCTCTGCCGCCGCCGCGTCGGGCCCCTGGTCGCCGCCGTCGTCGGCGGGCGGCCCGCCGACGAGGGCTTCCCCGCCTACCTCGACCGCTTCCGCGACCGCCCGGAGGTCAAGGGCGTCCGCCAGGTCCTCCACGGCCCCGCCACGCCCCCGGGCACCTGCACCGCTCCCGAGTTCGTCCGGGGCATTCGCCTGCTGGGCGAGCGGGGGCTGAGCTTCGACCTCTGCATGCGCCCCGGCGAATTGCGAGACGCGGCTCGCCTGGTCGACGCCTGCCCCGGCACGTCGTTCATCCTCGACCACTGCGGCAACCCCAGCGTGCAGGCGGCCGACCTGTCGGCCTGGCGGGAGGACCTCTCCCGGATCGCGGAGCGGCCGAACCTGGCCTGCAAGGTCTCGGGCATCGTCGCCTCGGCCGCACCCGGCTGGCGGGCCGAGGACCTGACGCCGGTCGTCGACCACGTGCTGGTGCGCTTCGGCCCCGACCGGGTCGTCTTCGGCGGCGACTGGCCGGTCTGCACGCGGGCGGCGACCCTGAGACAGTGGGTCGAGGCGCTGCGGGCGATCGTCGACGGCCGGGGCGAGGCGGAACGCCGGGCGCTGTTCCACGACAACGCCCTGCGGGTCTATCGCCTGGAGGTCTGAGCGGCCCACCGGGGCCGGTCGCCGTCCCGCAGGCGAGGGCAGCGACGGCCCCGCTTCACGGCCCCGGACCATGACAAAGAGGGTGTCGTCCGCGGACCCCGCATCGGTCACCGGAGGCGCCGGGTCGACCACCCTTGCCACCTGAAGTAGACGCTACTTGTCAGGACCGCGACGTGCCCCGAAGACGCTCAACCTCTCTGGTGCACCAGTAGAGCGCCCACTCGATCCGCTGCCCTGGGACTTCGCCCGACTGCTTCAGCCACCCGAGTTCCTCGATGACGGCGGCGCGACCGAACGTCTCAAGGCACGGCTCTAGGAGCCAGCGGTTCGTGCTCGGGTCCACGTCGATGACCGCGGCCCGCATCATGCTCCCGAAGAGCCGCCGCGGCACGGGCTGGCGCCCGAAGACGTGGGCCACGAACCACTTCTTCTCCGGGTCGGCTAGGGCGGCGGCGAGCCACTCCCAGTCGTCGTCGGTATTCCTGGCGACGCGCTTGCGTGCCGCCTGGAGTCGCTCGAACGCCTCGGCATTGCGGCGTGCCCGAATGGCATCTCTCCAGAGCTGAAGTGCTCCTCCCAGGTCATCGTCAACGCCGCCTTGGCTTGGATTCCTGCGGGCCCGCATCACGCCCCGGCCTGGCCGCGAGGCACGCCGGGCTGGCCCAGTGCCCGATCGTCGAAGTGCCTGGCATCTTAGCGATCGGCTCGGCAGCACTCAACGCGACATCCGGCCCGTCCGGCCGCCCTGACATTTGCGGTATACCTCCGTGGCAGGGAGTACTCGTCTGGACGAGGCGACTCCGGCTCAACCCGATGGACCCGCCAGCAACAGCCCGGCGACGTCCAGTTCGGCGACCGCCCGGCCGTCGAGCACCAGCGGGATCCGCTCGCCGAGCCCGTAGGGCCGCACCCCTCGGTACCCCGGCGTCTCGTCGCCGACCGGCTCGGCGTGGGCCTCGATCTTCCCGCTGCGGAGGTCGACGGCTCAGAGCGCCGGCACGCCGCCGCCGGCGAAGGCGGCGACCACCGGCCCGAGGCCGTCGTCCGGGCTGGGGTTGAGGAATTCTACCACTAGTCCGACCTCGGCTCCCGTCGGGTGCCGGTCGGGGTGGTCGCGGGGCCCGCCGCGGATCAGCGCCAGGCCCACGTCCGGCTGGTGCCACGGCCCCAACGCCAGCGGGCTGCCCGGCCCGTCGTTCCAGCCGGCGGGCACGACGCGATGCAACTCAGCGATCAAGTTGCTGAGGAAGGCGCAGTGGAACGGCAACTTGACGGTCTGCCGCACGAGGCGGCCATCCCAGAGTTCGACGTGCTGGACATCGTCAAGGACGCCGGCGGCGACCATTCGGGCGCACACGTCGGCCGAGATCGGCCGGAATCGACGACCGCGGGCATCGGCAGGAGGGGACGGCGAGGCGGCGCTCATGCGGGAGGGCTCGGGTCGGAGCGGTTTGCCCGGATCCTAATCCGGAGCCCGTGTCCGGTCGAGACTCGCCGCCCGACGGTGATCGCCCCGGTCCCCGCGGCATGGCCTAGAACGCGGCCCGAACCGGCCCGGATCGCCGAGGCGGGGCATCAGCGGCGTGGAGATCCGGCGACGGGCGGCTTCACCGACCCGCTGCCCGGTCTCTGGCCCGCTCCCCGATCACCCCGGACCGGCAGACATCAGCCGATCCGTCATTGAGAAGCCGGCCCCGGCGCGGTAAAACAAGCGGGCTCGGAGGTGTTTGCAGCACCACCGAGCCCGCCGTTTGTTTCGATCGCTTGCCAAGGCCGCCAGGACGCCAATCTCGTCGGCCGAGGCGATGTCCACCAGCACCAGCGGAGGTCCGCGATGCACGCCTGAGTCCTTCCGAAGTCCATCTCCTGAAGGCCATTCGTGCAAGCAGTCCCCGCCGCTGCGGAGGCTCACTGTGCGCGCACATTTTATCCGGTTGCCATCCCGCCGCAAGGGGCAATCCCCGTCCGTCCCTGAAAAACCGACCTCCACCCCCCAGGACAACGGCCGAACCGCCGGGCCGCTGCCGCCCGACGAACGACGACGACGCGTCGCCGCATTGCGCCATATCCTGGCCGGCTCCGCGCCCGAATTCGAGGCCCGACGCCGACGCACCGACGCGGAGGTGCGGCCATGAACGATGCCGACGTCCTGCCACCCTTCGGGCCGCTCCCCGAAGACCTCTCCTCCCTCGGCCTGCCGGCCGGCGCCCTGCTCCTGCTGGAGAAGTTCAGGTTCTTCTACTGCCGCTCCCGCCGCTTCTGCTGGCCCTCGGACGAGGAGCTGTCGCGCCGGACCGGCCTCTCCATCCACCAGGTCCGCCGTGGCCTCCGATGCCTCGGACAGGCCGGCTTGATTCGCCGCCAGAGAACCACGCGCCGACTCGAAAACAGCCGCGTCCTCCGTCGCCGCTTCATCGACCTGCTCTTCGTCGAGCCGGGCGCCGGCGCCCAACCCGACCGGGCGCCGGCGCCCAATGGTCGTGTGCATCGACGTGCGCCGGCGCGCACTCAAGAAGTCGTAGTCGTTGAAGGCCGAGAGAACTTCGAGAGGCCGGATCCCGATCGACGAGGACGACGGCGACCCGAGCCGACCCCAATGACCACCGCCGCCGGCACCCGATCCCCGGCCCTTGCGGCCACCGCCCTGGAGGCCTTGGAGGCCTCCGGGGAGGGCCGGTACGCGACCTCCGTGCCGGTCCGAGCACGACCCGCCCCCGTGTCGGACGCGGTGAGAGCCGCCGGGCGGCCCGGTGAGGCGATGGCGCGGGCGTTCGCCAGGCTCGGGGTCGAGATGCCGACCCCGACGCCGTCGATGCCCCCGCCTTCGACACTCGAGCCGCCTCAGGTCCCCACGGCATCGCCCGCATCTGCTCGCTCGCGGCCGGTGCTGACAACCGAGGCGCTGGAGGCCCTGGCCGCCGGCGGCGACCCGGTGCTGGTCGGGGAGCTGGCCCGGCGCAAGGCGGCCCGGGCACGTCGGGAGGCAGCGGGGGCGACCCGGCCGCCGGCCACGACGGCCGAGCTGCTGGGGCGGATCCGTGAGGACCCGAGCTACGTGAGCCAGGCGGCGCAGGCGCTGGCGTCGGAGCTGGGAGACGAGCGTTCGTGGCGTGGACTGCACGCGATCTGCCGTCGTGCATTCGAGGGGCGAGTGGAGCCGGAAGCGCTCGTGTACGCGTTGGGTAAGGCCAAGGGTCCGAAGGTGCAAAAGCCCGGGGCGATCTTCACTTTGGAGGTGGGCCGATGGAGGGGACCATGACCTAGCTCGACCGAATCCCGCCAAGTGGAGGCGATGGCCGCGGGCGTCGGTCGCGTGGTCGGCGTTCGCGGTGCGCCGCAGTCGTCTGGAGGCGAGGCTGCCTACATCAAAGTGAGCTTCATCAAACAAGGCATTGGAGGGCGGGTCGCGAGTCATTGCTGGCATGGCCCCTGCCCTGCATTTCGGCACTTGTTGGCCGAAGATAAGACCGGTTATCTTCGGCCAAGGTCCCGGCCGATAGAGGGCAGGGGGAGGTACCTTTTCATTGAAGTCGGGGGGCGTCATGGACGACGAGCACTAGGCGGAGCTGGTGGTCATCGGCGAGGACGGCCGGCCCGAGCTGCCGCCGGTCCTCCTCGGCCGCGCGACGCCGACGGTCGCGGCCCAGGTCCAGGGCTTCTACAACGCAGATGCCGAGATCTTCGAGCGCTGGGTCACCCGCCGATCGTCCCGGCACACGCAGCGGGCCTACCGCCAGGACGTCATGGCCTTCTGCGAGCTCATGGGGATCGACTGGCCTGGCGACGCCACGCGGCTCCTGGCCGTCGCCGTGGCCGACGTGCTGGCCTTCCGGGATCTGATTGTCCCAGAGGACCTGGCGCCCAAGACCATCAACCGCCGCATCGCCTCGCTCTCGAGCTTGTACAAGTACCTCCAGGGCGCCGCCTCGGAACTCAGGCTCCCGATCACCGTGCCGAACCCGGCCCACGCCCAGTTCATCGCCCGCAGCTCCACCGATCCGCGCGAAGAGCGCCGGGCCCTCTCGGCTACGAGGGCCCGGCAGCTCATCGGCCTGCCCGTCGGCGACTCGGTGCTTGACTACCGCGACCGGGCGATCCTGAAGTTCTTCCTCTACTCCGGGGCCCGCATCGGCACCGGCTGCCGGCTGAAGGTCAGCGACTTCCACCAGGACGGCGACGAGGCGACGATCGCCCTGCACGAGAAGGGCGACCGGCGGCGGAAGATCGGCCTGCACTTCGCCGCAGCCCAGGCGATCGCCGAGTACATCGACAGGGCGAAGCAGACCAAGGGGCCGCTGTTCCGGGCCCGCCGCCACTGGCGGCTCGAGGAGCTGAGCAACATGCCGATCTCGCCGGTGACGATGTACACCCTGCTCCAGGGCTACCTGTCCCGGCTGCCCGGGGCGATGCGAGAGGAAGAGAGCGTCGACGAGGAGGGGACGGCGACGAAGGTCAAGCGGTGCATCTACACGGCCCCACTCCATCCGGGCGACGACGGCCACCCTGCTCCTGGACGCGGGGACAGACATCATCAAGGTCAAGGAGCTGCTCGGGCACCGGCACGTGACCACCACGCAGATCTACGACAAGCAACGACGGAGTGCAAAGGAGGGGGCCTCGCACGACGTCCCGATCTGACCCCCCTACCCGGCCCGATCGGCGGCGTCCCGGCCCTGGCGATCTGTACGACCCGGTCGTATACTTTGCGTGGGCCGGGAGGACTCGGGTCCATGAACGAATTCGACCCGGCCCGGTGGCCGACGTTCCTCGAGCTACCCGGCTTCACCCGGGCTTGGTCGGCCCTCGAGCTGGGCGACGCCGACCTGACAGCCCTCCAATCCCTGATCCTCCGGGGGCCGGGCCGGTACCCGGTCGTCGCGGGGACCGGCGGCCTGCGGAAGATCCGGTTCGCCCGGCCCGGCGCCGGACGGGGCAAGAGCGGCTCGTACCGCGTCTGCTACGCCGGCTTTCTGGGGCACGGCGTCGTGGTCCTGGCAATGGTCTACGGCAAGGGGGAGCGTGCCGACCTGACGGCGGCCCAGCGGAAGGCCATCGCGTCCGCGCTGCGGGCGATCGACGAGCAGCTCAAAGGAGAGGTCCGATGACCCGAGAGACCGACCGGCGCGCCCGAGACACGGCCCGGGCCAAGGGGCAGGAGATCATCGACGGCTTGCGCGAGCTGGCCGAGGCGCTGGAGGCCGGCGAGCCCCTTGGGCGGCGCTTCACGGTGCGGACGTACCGGATCGCCCCGCCGCCGGAGTACCGCGGCGCGGACGTGCGACGCGTGCGCGGGTTGATGTCGCTAAGTCAGGCCGCTTTCGCGGCGTTCCTCGGGGTGGACCGGTCGACCGTGCGGTCGTGGGAGCAGGGCCTGCGGCCGCCGAGTCCGGTGTCGTGCCGACTGATGTCGGAGATCGAGTCCGACCCGCCCCACTGGCGGCGCCGGCTGGCGGACTGCCTCGCCGGTGCCGAGCCGGAGGAAGTCCCGGCGGTGGACGAGGATAAGCCCAAACAGCGGCGGACGAAGGCCGCCGGCGAAGTGGGATGACCGCCGCGCCGGGCTGCCCACGCCGACCACCCGAGCGTCCTCGATTCGCCGTGGTCCCCCCCTGCCCTTCACCAGGCCATCAGATGGAATGGTGATAGACAAAGGACATTGTGTGCGCTAAACATC
This sequence comes from Tautonia plasticadhaerens, assembly GCF_007752535.1. Classification (GTDB taxonomy): domain Bacteria; phylum Planctomycetota; class Planctomycetia; order Isosphaerales; family Isosphaeraceae; genus Tautonia; species Tautonia plasticadhaerens. The sequence continues at coordinate 93,980 of NZ_CP036429.1, read as the reverse complement.
GGAGCATGGGGCCCATCCACGATGAGCGATTCGACCGAGATTGTTCTGCACCCGGGACACGACCGGGCGCCCGCCCGACGCCGCCGGGCCGACGACCCGGCCGGGCCGCCGCCGGCGATCGTCGCCGCCGCGGGCCCCGGGGCCGAGTTCGCCTGGGACGAGTTCTTCAAGGGCCAGATCGCCAACGCCTACACCCGCCGGAACTACACAGGGCCAGCGCGCACTTCTATAACAATCCGGCAAGCTCTGCGGCCTTGCGCCCGCCCCGCTGCCCGGGTATACCGTCCACCGTGTCGTGAACCAGACCCGGTGGCCGGAGGTCGGCGATGGCGGGCACCCGCAGCAAGCTCGACGAGATCGTGGCATCGTTCGCGATGCTGGAAGATCCCCGCTCCCACATCAACCGCCGGCATCCGCTGCCCAGCGTCCTGGTCATCGCTGTCTTGGCCGTCCTCGCCGGCGCCGCCGGGCCCACCGCCATCGCCCGCTGGGCGAAGCTCAAAGAGGGGCTCCTGATGGACCTCCTCGACCTGCCGCGCGGCATCCCCGGCAAGGATGTCCTCCGCCGCATCCTGATGACGCTCAAGCCCGCGGCCTTCGAGGCCGCCTTCAACGCCTGGATCGCCCGCCTCCGCGACGAGGCCATCGCCACGACCGGCGTCGATCGGCCGGTCGTCGCCATCGACGGCAAGACGGCCCGCCGCAGCCGCGACGCGAAGGAGGGCCTCGGCCCGCTGCACATCGTCACCGCCTGGGCCGGCGAGTACGGCCTGGCGCTGGGACAGGAGGTGTGCGGCGAGAAGTCGAACGAGATCACGGCCATCCCCGAGCTGCTGAGGCGGATCGACGTCCGCGGCGGGGTAGTGACGATCGACGCGATGGGGGCGCAGAAGGTGATCGCCGAGGAGGTAGTCCGCGGCAAGGCCGACTACGTGTTGGCCCTGAAGGGGAACCACGAGGCGCTGCATCGGGCGGTCATCGAGCACATCGACGAACAGCTGGAGGGGGATCTCAAGGGGGCCGAGGAGCTGACGACGAGCGAGCGCGGGCACGGTCGCGAGGAGCACCGGACCTACCTGCACCTGCCAGCGCCGGCGGCCCTGCCCGGCCGGGCGGAGTGGAAGGGGCTGAGGTCGGTCGGCGTCGTGACGTCGCGGCGGGTGAAGGGAGGCGAAGAGAGCATTGAGATTCGCTACTACCTCAGCAGCCTGCCGGTGGACGCGGAGCAGTTCGCCCGCGCGGTGCGGGGCCACTGGTCCGTGGAGAACGCGTGCCATTGGTCGCTCGACGTGACGTTCCGGGAGGATGACTCGCGGGTCCGCCAGCGGGTGCTGGGGGCGAACATCACCTGGCTGTATCGCTTCACATTGTCGCTCCTCAAGCAGCACCCCGACCGGCGACAGAGCCTGGCCATGAAGCGCCGCGGCTGCGGCTGGAGCGACACGTTTCTGATGGAAGTCATTGCTGCGTTAACATGTTAGTGTGCGCTGGCCCTGCGGAACTACACCCACGCCGTGCGCGACTTCCTCGGCTGGTGCGACCACCCCGACCGGCAGCTTCCGCTCGTCCGGATCACCCCCGGCCACGTCGGCGACTACCTCGCCGGCCTTCAGCTTGCGACCCCGACCAAGAAGCTCCGCCTCGCGGCCCTGAGGAAGTTCTTCGACGTCCTGGTCGTCCGCCACGTCGTCATCCTCAATCCGGCCGCCTCGGTTCGGGCCGAGCGCTACTCGACCGTCGAGGGCAAGACGCCCGAGATCGGCACCAAGCAGGCCCGCGACCTGCTGAAGTCGATCGACGCGTCGGACATCGTGGGCATGAGGGATCGGGCGATCATCGCCGTGCTGATCTACACCGCCGCCCGGGTGGGCGCCGTGGCCAAGCTGACCCTCAAGGGCCTCCGGCACGACGGGACGCAGTATTCCCTGCGGTTCGCCGAGAAGGGCGGCAAGGCGCGGGAGATCCCCGTGCGCCACGACCTGGAGCGACTCCTGCTCGCCTACATCGAGGCCGCCGGGATCACCGAGAGCCCCCTCTTCCGGCCGGCGTTCCGCCGCACGAAGAAGCTGACCGCCAAGGCGATGAGCGGCATCGACATCTGCCGGATGATGAAGCGGCGGCTGAGGGCGGCGGGCCTGCCGGGGCAGTTCTCGCCCCACTCGTTCCGCGTGGCGACGGTCACCGACCTGCTGGAGCAGAACTACCGCTGGAGGACGTGCAGCACCTGGCCGGCCACGCCGACCCGCGGACCACCCGGCTCTACGACCGCCGGCGACGGAAGGTGACGCGGAACATCGTGGAGCGGATCTCGATCTGATCGGCATCATACCGGCCTTGGAATAGCGACCGGACACCGACCGACGGCCTCCGGAAGTCACACCGCCCGAGGGCTCGCGGGAGCCGCCCGGGCGATGGCCATGAGGCGGAATGTGGAAGCGGACCGGGGAGTCGCCGGCTACCGACCTCCCGCGGGTCATCACCGAGCGGCGATGGTGCCGGGCCGCTTCCTCTTCGGGGACTGGATCCAGTCGGATGCCAGGATCGTGAGGTCGCCCTTGGTGGCCGAGGACGCGCCCTCCAACGAGGGCGCGCCGAAGGATGAGAGGCTCGTCATGTCGTCGCCATGGAAGCGGGTGATGAGGAAGTCGCCCTCCGAAGTGCTCTTGTTGGCCGAGCGGTACCAGGTGCCGACGGCGACGATCCGGCCATCGGGTTGCAGGGCGACTCCGGCGAACTCATCGCGCGTCGTGGAGAAGTTCTGCAAGGCCACCCCGCCGGTGCCGAAGGTCGGATCGAGCGTCCCTTGCGGCGTCAGGCGGGCGATCAAGGCGTGTTCCACGTTGACGTTGCGGTCGCCCAGATAGCCACCGACGACGACGATGCGGCCGTCGGGCATGAGGGCCATGCCGCCCGAGTACTCGTAGGGCCCGACATCGACGCGGGCCATGCCTGCCGTGCCGAAGCTCGAGTCGGGCGTGCCATCGCCGAGGACGCGGAACAGGCCGATGTCGCTATTCTGGCCGTCATCCACGGTGCCCTGGGCCAGGATGGAGCCGTCATCGGGCCGGATGAGCAGGTTCTCCCAGCCCCGCCCACCCAGGGGGGTCGTCGAGGTGACGAAGCCTCCGGTACCGAAGGCGTCGCCGGGGGTCGTGTCACTGGCCGTGCCGTCATCCACGGAGCCGTCGCCGTTGAACCGCCCAAGCGTCGCCCCGCTCCGGTCGCCCTGGACGACGATCTTACCGTCGGCCTGGATCGCCACGTTCAGGAAGGACGCCGCGTCGGGGCTGACGGCATGGCCACCGGCCCCGAACGAGGTGTCTTGCGATCCGTCGGGGTTGAGGCGCAACAGCACGCCATCGTAGTCGCCCGCCCCGACGTACGCCCTGCCCGAGACGACGATCTTACCGTCCGCCTGCACTGCGACACCCAGCGCCTCGTCGTACTTATTCTGCAAGTCGCCGGGGGAATCGCCGCCGTAGGTGCTAATGCCCAGCTCGACGACCCCACCGACCCCGAACGTGGGGTCGAGGGAGCCGTTGGCGTTGTACCGCACGATCAACATGTCGTTGTTGTAGACGTAGCTGCGACGGTTGACCTGGACGCCGTTGTCGATCCCGCCCACGATGACGATCTTGCCATCGCCCTGGACCGCCATGCCGCCATAGGTCTGCCTGGTCCCGAAGGTGGAAAGGGCCCGGCCTCCGGTCCCGAACGTGGTGTCGAGCGCGCCGTCCGGACCGAGCCTGGTCAGGCCGAATCGGTCCGGGTAGGACGTCCCGGCCACGAGGATCTTACCGTCTCCCAGGATGGCCACGTCGTGCGCGTAATCGTAGTTCGTCTCCTTCGCATCGGTGACCGGGCTGACGGTCGTCCAACCGCCCGTGCTGAAGGAGAGGTCGAGGTCGCCTGCGGAGAGGAACTGACGCCCCTCGAGCGACTCGGCCTGGGGGCGAAGGGCAAAACGCCGACGCGGGCCGGTCTTCCTGGCGTCCGAAGCGGATCGGGTCATGGGACAGCTCCTTGATGGCAGGGGTGGTGATAATCACGGCGCGCAGGACGTCCGCCCGCCGTGCAGCGGGGCCTCGGGCCCGCGACGGTCGCGTCTCCTCCGGTCACACCGGAAATCGATTCACATTTCTTCGGACCTGGACTCGTCACCTGGGTCCCGAGCGGCTCCGGTCGGCTCGTCCATCCCCAGGAGGGATGCCGCCTCCTCGGTCAGAGACTGCGGCGTGTCGCTCATCCAATGCTCCGTGCTCGCGGCCCGGGCTCGCTCGAAGTATCCTCGGGCCACCTCCATCTCACCTTTGCTCGCATGGGCCGCGGCCAAGAGCGTGAATTCAAGCGGAGTTGTTAATCGCCCCTTGATCTCTTTGGCCTCCTCCACGGCCTGGATTGCCCCATCCCCATCACCAGCGCGATACCGCGCCAGCCCCAGGGCCTTCCAGAGCTCGGCCTCTCCGGGGTGACGTTCCAGGTACCCTTCCGCGACCCGGACGGCGCGAACCGGATCGCGCACCTCCGTCAGGTCGCTGGCGGCGAGTTCGGTCACAAGTTGAACGATGACGGTCCCGGTCGCGTTCATCGCCCCACATCGTTCGGCTTCGTTGAGCATCGCCCGGGCCCGATCGAGGTAGGCGTCGGCGACCTCCTCTCGACGCTCCAGTGCGAGCTCGGGATCGTTCCGAGCAACCGTGAGGCAATCACGGAGGGTGAGATAGGCATTGAACGCGGTCCTGCCCTGATTCGAGTTGGGAATCCCTCCGTGCCACATCTCGTGGGCGTCCTCGGCCGCTGCCTCATGATCGCCGAGCTTGAGCCGTGCCTCGGCACGTCGCCGGAGTGTGTCCTGGAGTCGGTCTCCATACCTCGAATTCCCGACCGAGGCTGCCAGGGCACTCCTGAGGTCCGAGACTGCTCGGTCGATCAATTCAAGGACCTGTGCCCAATTCCCCCCCTTCCCTAGGGCGGAGGCGACGCTACCCAAAGAAAAGCTGACATCGGCTCGATGCTCCGGCACATCCGGATACTGGGCGAGGATCTGCTCGCGGATGGCGAGGCAACGTCGGTGGACGTCGAGGGCCTCGTCGAGCCGCCCGGCGTGCATCAAGGCATACCCCAGGTTGTTCAAAGTTCCGGCCCGGAACGACCTGTAGCGGACCACGTGGGGGTATGCCTCCACAAGCTGCTCGGACACGGCGTCCCCCTGCTGGAAGGCGGCCCTGGCGTCGTCGAGACGTTCGGCTTCGTGATCTTGCCGGCCCAGGTTCATGAGGAGCACACCCAGGTTGTTCCAGCCGAGAGCTAGGACTGCCCGATATTCCGCCTTGGCCGGCTTTTCGGCCACCGGCGACTCGATGATGGCGACCGCCCGTCGGAGCAGCTCCTCAGCCTCGGCCGGGCGCCCGAACGCTTCGGAGAACTTCGCATTCTCGATCAGGGCGAGTGCCATTTCGTGGCGTGCCCCGGGATCATTCGGGGTTTCCTTGAGCCGCTGCCCGGCGACCTCGAACGCTCGATCAGCTTCTCTCTTGGCCGCATTTCCCCAGCCCTTGGCGATGAGAACTTCCGAGAGGAGGTAGTGATGCCAGTAGAGGAGGCTCAGTTCCTCGGATTCAATCCGATCCGCCCCAGCTCTTCGTAGTTCTCCGTGAATCGCGATGGCTCGGCGATGGGTGGATTCCGCCTCCACGATCCGGCCTGCCTCCCCCTGAAGCTGAGCGAGGCTCCCGAGGGCTTCCGAGAGGCTTCGCCGATATTCCGGCCGGTCGGGAATCTCACCTGCAAGCGCCGTGAGGCGAGCGACGGCCCGCTCCGAGCTCGACAACGCTTCCAGCGTCTGTCCGAAGGCACGCTGGATCTGGCCGACCCGCTCCAGGGCCTGAGCAGCTTTGTGTCGGTCCTCGGGATCGGCCGCCGGTTCGGCGGCGAACCGTGTGTAGAACCTCAAAGCCTTTTCGAGGAACTGACGCTGGAGGGGCGTCATCTGCTCTCGGTCGGCCAGCCACTCCTCGGCCACCTCGGTGTACATCTCGTCGACGGCCTGACGGGCGAGGACGAGGCGTTCCTCGGCCTTACTCCGCTCCCGGGCGATGGCGAGCAGGCCTGCGGTGAGCCCGAGGACTCCGAGCACCAGTGAGGCGGCCAGCGAAGACCCGATACCGAAGGCGAGCCGATTCCGCCTGGCGAACTTGCCGAGCCGGTACCACGCCGAGGGCGGGCACGCCTCCACCGGCCGGTCGGTCAAGTAGCGCAACACGTCGGCGGCGAAGTCGTTGGCCGTCTCATAGCGACGTCGACGGTCCTTCTCCAGGGCCTTCATCACCACCCAGTCCAACTCGCTCCGCAGTGACAGGACGAGCCGCCTCGGGTCGGCCTTCCGCTTGGCCGAGGCGGTCGAGAGCGTCACGCCGAGCGAGCTGAGTCGCGTGCTGGGCCGCGGCGGCTCCTCCTCGCAGATGATCCGCCGCATCTCGTCGAAGGCGGCCCGCCGGAGCGACTCGCTGTCGAAGGGCGTCGTCCCGGTCAGCAACTCATAGAGCAGAACCCCGAGGGAGTAGATGTCGCTCCGGGTATCGACGTCGACGCCCGTGAGGGCCGCCTGCTCGGGGCTCATGTACAGCGGCGTGCCGATGAGCTGGTGGAAGCAGGTGAAGAGGGAGCGATCGGTCAGCGCCGGGCCGGTCGCCTTGGCGACGCCGAAGTCGATGACCTTCGGCACGGCCTCCCCGTCGATGACGGTGACCAGGATGTTGGAGGGCTTCAGGTCGCGGTGGATGACCCCCTTCTGGTGGGCGTGCTGCACGGCCCGGCAGACCAGGACGAATAGCTCCAACCGGTCGCGGATGGAGAGCTGCTCCCCATCGCAGTACTCCGTGATCTGGATGCCCCGGACCAGCTCCATGACGAAGTAGGGGCGGCCCGAGGCGGTCATCCCCGCGTCGATGACGCGGGCGATGTTGGGGTGGTCCATCAGCGCCAGCGCCTGCCGCTCCGCCTCGAACCGGGCGACGACCTGCTCGGTGTCCATGCCCGGCTTGATGACCTTCAGGGCCACGCGACGGCGGACCGGCTCGAGCTGCTCGGCGACGTAGACGACACCCATGCCGCCCTCCCCGATCTGCTCCATCAGCCGGTACGGGCCGATGACGGTGCCCTCCAAGGGATTCGGCGCCTCGACCGTGAGCGTCGGCGTCGACGCGGGGGGCTCGAGGAAGCCGCTCGCCCGGGCATCCAGGGCGAGGAGATGCTCGACGTGGCGACGCAACTCGGGATCGCCGCAGACCTCGTCCAGGTAGGATGAACGGGCCTCCGCCCCTTCGATCTCGAGGGCCGCCAGGAAGATCTCCTCGGCATTCGGAGCAGTCTGGTGCATGGCCAACACCCCCGTCGCCGCACGTCCTTCCCCATAGGGCAATGCGTAAAACGAGGCCGGAGCGCTTCACGGCCCGGTCGGTCCTCGCCGGATTTCTTGCGGCCCCCCCTCTCCTCCCAGCTGATTGAGCAGCCAGACCCTGGCGTATCGCCAGTGGCGGTGGGCCGTGGTGCGGGAGATACCCAGCGCCTGCGCCGCCTCCTCCTCGGAGAGGCCGGCGAAGTAGCGGAGCTTCACGAGCTGGGCCTTGACCGGGTCCTCGGCCTCAAGCCTCGCGAGCGCCTCATCGAGGGCCAGGAGGTCCTCCGAGGGGGCCGGGGCCGCGATGTCGACGTCATCGAACTCCCGGCGGGCCATCCGGCCGCCGTGCTTCTCCGCCCGCTTGCGGCGGGCGTTGTCGACGAGAATGCGGCGTATGGCCTCGGCCGCCGCGGCGAAGAAGTGCCCCCGGCTATCCCAGCGCCGGACCGCCTCCCCATCGACGAGCCGGAGGTAGGCCTCATGCACCAGCGCCGTGGCCTGGAGCGTCTGCCCCGCCTTCTCCTGGGCGAGCCTCTGCTTCGCGAGCCGCCGGAGCTCTCCGTAGACGAGCGGCAGGAGTTCACCGGCGGCCTTGGGGTCGCCCTGCTCGATGGCCGAGAGGATGCGTGTCACGTCGTTCATGGGCGCCGGTCACCGCAGGCCGGAGGCACCCGGATTCTCGGCCGTGCTCGGTCATCCTGGCCGAATCTCTCCGCAGCACGGCTTCCGGGAGGATGGAGTGGTCCTTCTCCAGGTTAATCGCCATGCATGGGGGGAGATAGGTCTTATGGGGACGTCGGTGCCCTGCTTCGAGATGGCCCGCTGTCGAGTCCTTCACCCTCGGTGGCGGTTCGCTGAAAGGCGATGCGGGATGGTGCCAGATAGCTCCAGAGGAACCGTGCCAGATAGCGGCTCTCCCGCACTCTCGGTGCTCCGGCCCCCCGTGCGTCTGGAAAGTCCTGCGATTTGCCGGGATTTCAGGGACGGTCTGGGCCGGAGGCGGACCTCCGTCACCGAGAGTGCGGGAGAGCCCAGATAGCGGACAACTTAACACCCGTCCCTCGGAAGCAGGCCGTGGGCCCGCCGCTGCGTCGGGGGCGGGCGGCAGGGCGAAATCCTCCCGGATCGCCTGTACCAGGTAGGCGGCCGGCCCCTTGGGCTCCTCGGGCCGAGCAGCCCGCACCCGGTCCATTGCGTCAATCCGGGCCCGGATGCGGCCTTCGGGGGAGGCCCGGACCAGTCCCTCGGCCACCAGCCGCGTCACTCCCCGATCGACCAGTTCCTCCGCCAGCCCCATCGGCTCAGGTCGTGGTACCGGCCGGCGAGGATGGTGTCCGGGGCTCAGGTCACCTTGGAGCGTTCGCGGGCGATCCGCTCGACTCGCCCCTCGGGGTCGCCTTGCCAGCCAGCCGTGCCCGCGCCAGGGCGACCGCCCCCGGGTCGCAATCGAAGCCGATCGACCTCATCCCCACCCGCCCGGCGCAGACCAGCGTCGTCCCGCTGCCGCAGCAGGGGTCCAGGACCACCGAGCCCGGCCCGGCCAGCCGATGCAGCCAGTACAGGCACTCCTGCTCCGGCTGCTCCCACTCGTGGAGCGCCTTGACCCGGCCGCCCCCCTCCCACGAATCCGGGATCGCCCCGGCGAACTTGGCCCGCCCCTTGCCGAAGACGAGGATCGGCTTCCACTTGTTGATTGCGTTCACCTGATAGTTCCGCGACGAGAGCCCCGAATACCGGACGCTGAACGTCCAGAAATACGCCAGGCCGGCGCCGCAGAGTTGCGGGAGCACCCGGTCGAGGTAGGCGACCCCGCAGTAGGTCGCCAGCACGCCGCCGGGCCGGAGCACCCGGGCGGCGAGGCCCCCCAGGTCGGCCCACTGGCCGTCCTCGACCCAGGCCCGGGAGTACGGCGGGTCGGTCCAGATCGCATCGACGGTCGCGTCACCGATCCGCCCGCCCAGGTCCTGGAACCTCCCCGCCAGGACGCCGGGCTTGCCCTTTGCTGCGACGACCCGGGCGTCGGCCTGCTCCCGCCGCCGGCCCAGCAGGAGCTTCTCGGCGGCCCTCGGGGAGAGTTCCCGGCCGGGGGCGTCCTCGCCGAGGGCGTTGAGCAGCTCGGCGGCCCGGGAGGCGGTGACGGGCGTGGTGGCGTAGATGGCGGTCGGGCGGCGGAACGTCTTCCCATTCGCGGATGTGAAACTCCCTACCGGACGGCATCGTCCGGTTGACGAGAACTCACGTCTCCACACGCCGATCGTCGAGTGGGCGAGGCCGAAGATCGAGGCCAGCAGCCGGTCGCTCTGCGGCTTGCGCCTCATCTCGGCCAGTACGAGCCCCTTTAGGGTGGACCGGTCCATCTGCCGGCGGAGGCAGTTGGCCCGCAGACGGTGGTGCCGGCGGTCCTCCTCGGTGTCCAGCCCGGTGACCACCCGCCTCGGGTAGTGGCGGATCCCGAGTTCCCGGCAGATCATGACCCTGGCCCGCCCGTCCAGGACCTCCTCGGTGGCGGCGTCGATCTCGACGGGGACCTGGACCCCCCGCTTGCGGATACCTTCCCTCAGCGACTCATGCCCGTCGGCACTCAGCTCGGGGAGGACATCCGGCGAGGGGTTCGATCCGGGACGCGCCGGGGCATCCTGCTCGGCGTCGGGGGCCGGCCCGCTCCGAGACGACACGCCATCGGCGAGCTGACCCTTCTTCGGAGGCCCGCCGTCCCGGCCCGGCTTCTTCTTCGCGGCGATCACCATCGTAGGTCTCCGGTGGGTTCGGGCTGCCCCGAGGACGACCCGGCCTCCCGGCTCGATCGGCCCGACTCGCGGAGGGAGGGGGGAGGTGCCCTCGCCGTCCCGCCGTCGGGTCGCCCGGCCGCTCGGAGATGGTCCCGGCCCTGGTCCGTCGGGTCCCGGCCCCGGTCGGCCCGGCGACCCCGCGACGAGGACCATGTTGCCGGATCGCCGACGAGGCGGTCCAGACCCCGCCGGGTCATCCCCGGGGGAGGAGCCGTCGACTCGTCGGAGGGGGCGTGAGGGTCCGGCCCCCGTCCCCCTGCCCCGGCCGTCGGGTCGCCCGGCCGCGCGCCGTCCTCAGCGGCACGGGGGCGCCGGCAGCAGGTCGTCGACGACCGGCGAGGTCCGCAGGCCTCCCGGCCGCGCCACGGGAATCGTCCGGCCGGGGCCGTAGGCCTGGCGGCGGCGGTAGCCCGGCGCGCCGCCCCGGGTCGGGTCGGTGACGGCCTCGATCCGCCCGGCGGGGCGCGGCCGGCGGCGGCCATGCGGTCCGGGCTCAGGCGGGGCGGTTGGCCAGGTCCTCGCGGGCCCAACGCCGGGTCGCCTGCCCCCAGCGGTCGTCGTCCGGCGCATCCGACGTCGCCAGCACGGGCATCACGTCGGCCGCCCACAGGCCCGGCACGACATCGGATCGCCCCTGCTCGTCATACCGGCCGTCGCGGCCGAGCCGGAGGATGCACACCGCCTGGCCGTCGCAGCGCCACAGCTCCGGCACGCCCAGGCCGGCGTACAGCCGCTCGACATCGACCAGGGGTCGTCCGAGGGCGACCTCGATGGCCAGGTCCGGCGGCGGGTGCACGCCGAGGTCGACGGCCGGCACCCGCCGACTCGGGCCGCGGTCGACGTGGGCGACGTAGAAGGCGACCTCGGCGATCTTGCCACGGGCGGCGTCGGGCCGTGCCAGCGTCACTCGCCCGGTCCCGAAGGACGGCACGCCCGTGGCCTTCAAGGCGATGCCGACGAGGAGATCGAGCCGCCGGGCCAGTGCCAGGTGGCGGGGCGAGGGGCGCATCAGCTCCAGTTCGCCGTCGAGCCAGGCGACCCGGGGGTTGGTGGGGTTGCCGCCGAGGGCGGTGAGGCGGCCGAAGAGGGCGTGGTCGACGCCTCGGAGCCTGATGCGGTCCTCGGCACCTTCGGAGGGGGGCGGTGCCGGTGGCATCTCGGCGATCGACTCGCGCGTGGGGAAGCTCAGCAGCTCCATGTCGCCGTCGAGCCAGGCGAGCCGGGGGATGCGCTTGGGGCCGCGGGGGAGGGCGAGGATCCGGTCGATGAGATCCTCGTCGACGCCGCGCACCAGGATGCGGGTCTCCGGCTGGTCGGCCGGCGGCGGATCCCTCGGGTCGGTTCGGGTGGCCATGATGCTCCTCGGTTCGGCGTCGAGCGATCGAGCGACTCCCGGCGATGTCCGCGCCCGGCTGGCGGGAGGCCATCTCGCAGCTCGCCCGTGACGGGGACATTTGTCCAGTAGGACGTCACCAAGGACGGCGTTGCAGACAGTTCCCAACGCGCGAGGATGGGGGGCCGGGCGGCTTCGACTATTTCGAGTATTGCGTCCGTTGCGCGGATCCTCTACAATCGACCCGGGAGCCGATCCCCGTCCCCGGAGGTGGACCATGGCCCGCCGCAGCCCATCGAAGACCCCGGCCACCGCGCCGGCCGGCGAGGATGACCGCCTCCTCGCCGCCGAGGCCAGCCGCCGCCTGGCCGCGCCGCACGATCGACAGGCCCGCTTGCAGTTCGGGGCCGCCGGCCGCGACGCCGAGGTCGTCGACCTGCCCGCCGCCGCCCTGCCGCTGCTCCGCCAGCTCCTGGACGGCATCGCTGCCGGCGAGCCGGTGGCCGTCGTCGCCGGCGACGACGAGCTGTCTACCCAGCAGGCCGCCGACCTGCTGGGCGTCTCCCGGCCCTTCCTGGTCGGCCTGCTGGAGCGCGGCGCCATGCCGTTTCGCAAGGTCGGCGCCCACCGCCGCGTCCGGGCGTGCGACCTGGACCACTACCGTCGCCGGGAGGACGCCGAGCGGCTCAAGGCCCTCGGCGAGCTGTCCGCCCAGGCCCAGGAGCTGGGGCTGGGCTACTGATGAGCCCGCCGGTGGTCGTCTTCGACGTCTGCGTCCTCGACCCGGCGCCGCCGGCCTCTTCGATGCCGAGCCGGAGGGGGTGATCGCCGCAGTGTGGACTCAGCAGGCGCAGTTGAAGAGCCCGCCGGTGGGTGTCGAGGAGCTGCTGGGGACGCTGCACCGGCAGGACCTGGCGGTGACGGCGGCCCGGCTGCGGGCGGAGGCCGATCGCCTCGGAACGTTGTCCCGGGGGTTCGCCTCCTGCCTTGGATGGTGAGGTCGTCTCGCCATCCCGGGTGCGGTCGACCGCCGCCACGCCCCGGGAGCCTCACCTCCCATGGGGCGATCCCGGAGGGATCGACACGGTCTCGGGCGGGATGACCGCCCGGGTGGGCAAGTCGTGCGACAGCAATCCCATGCGATCATCCGGACGTCCACCCCGCCGGACATTAATGAAGGAAGACGAGTCGGCCTCATCACGTTCGAATAGCAAGTTTCGCGCCCCTGATCATCACAGTAAATTTTCCCGTGATGTGTCGCCCGGCCGCCGGGGAATCCGACTCGGGTGGCGTCGCGGGGGTTCCCCGTCGACCATCACCCCGCCGGATCGTCGGCCCGTGGCCGGGCCGCTCACCGACCTCCCCCGAGAGCCTGACACCATGAGAAACCCCTGCCCCGAGGGTCCGCGGCGACCCCGACGGGCCCTCGTCTGCATCGAGCCGCTCGAATCCCGGGCGCTGCTCTCGACCGTGATGGCCCCGTTCGCCTCCTTCCGGGGGCGGATCGACGGCCCGCGGGGCGCCCCGATCGAAGTCCGGGCGGGTCCGGGCGACTTCGGCCTCGCCGCCGGGGGACGGGTCATCCTCCGGGTCGAGGCCCGGGCCGCCGGCGACGGCACGCTCGACCCCGGGGCGACCCGGGTCGAGTCGCCGACCCCCGGAGGGGCGTGGACACTGACCCGCCGGGCCGACGCCCCCGGGGGCTCGGCCGGCGTCACGGTCGCCTCCGTCCGCCCCGGCGCCCTGCGGCTCCGCCCGGCCGCGGAGGGCGGGACGTCGGGCGACTTCGAGCTGGACGTCTCCCTCGCGGGGGACGTCGACGGCGACGGCCGCGTCGATCGGCCCGACCTGCTCGCCATCCGGGGGGCGCCGGGGCGTCCGCCCTCCTCCCCGGGCGAGGCGGGCGGGGCCGACGTCAACGGCGACGGCCGGGTCGGGCTGCTCGACCTGCTGATCGCCTCCCGGAACTTCGGGGCCACCACCGACCTCCGGCCCCTGGAGGACTCCGCCGGCATCGACCCGGCGGCGGACCCGGACGGCGACGGCCGGGTGGACGCCGACGAGGTCGACCTCGTCGGCCGGACCGCCCCGGGGGCCTCCGTCCGGCTGGACCTCGGGGGCGACGGGTCGTTCGAGCAGGAGCTGACGGCCGACGCCGATGGCCGATACCGGTTCACCGTCCCCCTGGCGGCCGGGGCCAATGTGTTCGCGGTCGAGGCGGCCGACACCTTCGGCCAGGTCGCCGAGGCCCGGATCACCGTGGATCGGGGCGCGGACGCCCCCCGCGTCTCGGCCTCCTTCGACTTCTCGGAGGGGGACGGGGGCTGGGAGGCCGGCTTTGCCGAACTGCCCTCGGAGCCGGACGAGGCCTACGAGCTGGAGTCCGGGATCCGCCCCCTGCCGTCCGAACTGGGCACTGACGGGACGGGCTACCTGCTCCAGGGCCACAACCGATCCGACGATGTCTTCATGTTCCTGAAGCGGAGCCTCGGGGCGGCCGACGGCGTCGTGCCCGGCCAGGCCTACGAGGTGAGGTTCACCATCAGGTTCGCCTCCGACGCGCCGAGCGGGGGGTTCGGGATCGGCGGCTCGCCCGGCGAGTCGGTCACCCTGAAGGCCGGCGCCGGGGCGGAGGAACCGGTGGCCGTCCCGCAGGACGACGGCTCCCTGGGGTTGAACGTGGACAAGGGCAACCAGACCGTCGGCGGCCCGGCGGCCTCGGTGGCGGGCACCATCGCCAACGGGGAGGAGCCGGTCGAGTCCGGCCCGCAGCCGTACGCCCCGGTGACGGTGGAGCACACCCACACGGTCCCCGCCCGGGCCGACTCCGATGGCGACCTCTGGCTGCTCGTCGGCACCGACTCGGGCTTCGAGGGCCTCACTGCGATCTACTACCGGCAGATCGACGTGGAACTCGTCCCCGTCTCGGGGTGATGCCCCGCCCTGCCTCGGTGTCATGACCACCCCGCCCCCGCGACTCTCCGGGGGCGGGGCCCCGGCGGATCGGGCCGGACGCCGGCCCGATCGCCCGAGACCCCGCTCGCCGATCGGATCGGCGAGGACGGGCCAGATGCGCCCGGGGGTCGCCGCCCGGCCCGATCCGAGGGTCGCGAGGGGCCGCGATCGCGGCCCCGGGGCCGGGCTCGTACGCACGATCGTCCGCAAGGATCCGCAATCGACGGAGCATGCCATGCCTCTCCTCAGGACGGACATCCTCGGCCGGGGACGACCGCGTCCGGCGCGAGCCGGCCGGCGTCGGTCGGCGCTCGGCTTCGACCGGATGGAGCCCCGGGCCCTGCTGAGCACCCTCACCGTCACCAGCGACCTCGACTCGGGGCCGGGCTCGCTCCGGCAGGCGATCGTCGACGCCGAGGACGGCGACACGATCGCCTTCGACGAGGCGCTCGCCGGCCGGGCCATCGTGCTGGCCGGCGGCGAGCTGGTCCTCGACGAGGACCTCACGATCGTCGGCCTGGGCGCCGACCTGCTGGCCGTCGACGGGGCGGGCCGGTCTCGGGCCTTCCGGGTGACCGCGGGCGCCGAGGTCACGATCGAGGACCTGGCGATCATCAACGGGGCCGCCGGGGTCGGCGGCGGGATCCTCGTCGACGGGGGCGCATTGACGCTCGTCGATTCGCTGCTGGGCGGCAACCGGGCCGTCGGCGGCGAGCCCGGGGCCGACGGCCTGGGCGGGGCCGTCGCCGTCATGGGCGAGGGCGCCTCGCTGGCCGTCGACACGAGCACCTTCCTCTTCAACCGGGCCGAGGGCGCCCGGGGCCCGGACGGCGGCGATGACTTCTCCAACGGCACGGGGGGCTCCGGGCTGGGGGGCGCCATCTTCGCCGGGGCGGGCACGACCACCCGCGTCGTCGACGGGTTCTTCGGGGGCAACCTCGCCCTCGGGGGCCGGGGCGGCGACGGCGGGACGGGGGTGGCCAACGGCTTCGGCGGGCTCGGCGGGGGCGGCGGCATCGCGGTCGTCGGCGCCGGGGCCTCGCTGGTCGTCGAGGGGGGCCAGTTCATCGACTCCGAGGCGCGGGGCGGCGACGGCGGGGCCGGGGCCGACCTGGCCAACGGGATCGGCGGCCAGGGGGCCGGCGGCGCCATCCGGGTCTTCGGGGACTTCGGCGAGGCGTCGCTGGAGGTCGAGGGGACCTCGTTCCTCAACTGCCGGGCCATCGGCGGCGACGGCATCGACGGCGGCCCGCTGACGGCCCAGAACGGCGACGGCGGCTCGGGCACGGGGGGCGCCGTCGACGCCCAGGGCGCGGCCGTCACCCTGACCAACGGCGAGTTCCTCGGCAACGAGGCCGTCGGGGGCGCCGGTGGCGAGGGCGAGGACGGCGCCTTGCGGGCCGGCCAGGGGGGGATCGCCCTCGGGGGCGCCGTGCTGACGGCGACCGGATCGCTGACGGTCTCCGGAGGCGTCTTCGAGGGGAACCGCGCCCTCGGCGGCGGGGGCGGCGCCGGCGGGCGCGGCACCGACGGCGGCCTCGGCGGCGAGGGCTGGGCCGGGGCCCTCTTCTCGGACTACATGGAGGTGACGATCGCCGGCGCCGAGCTGATCCGCAACGAGGCCCTCGGCGGTGCCGGCGGGCTGGGCGGCCTCGGCGGCGACGGGGGGATCGGCGGCGAGGCCCGGGGCGGGGCCCTGCTGGTGAGCGGGTCGGTCAGCGGCCCGATGACGGTCTCGTCCTCGTCCTTCGTCCGCAACCGGGCCGTCGGCGGCCGGGGCGGTGACGGCGGCCGGGGCGGCGACGGCGGCCTCGGCGGCGATTCGACCGGCGGCGGGCTCTATTACCAGGGGACCGACCAGGCGCCCCTCTCCCTGATCGACGCCGCCCTGGAGAACAACGAGGCCGTCGGGGGCGACGGGGGCGACGGCGGTCGTGCGGGCGACGGCGGCGACGGGGGCACGGCCCGGGGCGGCGGCCTCGCAGCCTTCGGGCCGCCCCGGCTCAAGCCGCTCGACGACGGCGACGACGACGGGGACGACTTCCCCTACGGCCGGGTGAGGATCGAGGGGAGCCTCGTCCGGTCGAACCTCGCCGGCGGCGGCGGCGGGGGCGACGGCGGCCTGGCGGGCGACGGTGGGGACGGCGGCGACGCCCTCGGCGGCGGCCTCTTCGTCCACGAGGACGCGAAGCTCCGGGCGGTCGACACCCTCATCACCGCCAACGTCTCCGGGCGTGGCCTCTTCGGCTACGGCGGCCACGGCGGCCGGGCCGGCACCTACGGCGAGGGCGCCGGCGGCGGCCTCTCCCTCGGCGGGCCGGGCTCTTGCCTCGGCGAGGACACCAAGGTGGCCGCCAACGTCGCGAGCGATCGCGACCCGGAGATCTCGGGACCGATCGGGATGTGCTCCTGAGCGGGATCCGGCCGCCCGCGGCCCGGCCACGGGCCGCGGGCGAGCCGGCATGGGTGTGCCGGCCGCGGCCGGTCCGCGACGTCGACTCCGAGGGCGTGGAGGGGCTTCAGGAGCCGGGGCAGTCTGGTGCGACCGGAGGAGACTGCCCATCGACCGGGTCCGTTCGACGTCACGTCGTGCGCCGGCGGAGCTGACCCGTCGGCCGAGCCTGGACCCCAACCAGGCCGAGCGATAGGCTGTGGTGGTTCGGATCACCCTCGGTCGGCTGTCGGTCTCCGGCCGCGTTGTGCCGGCGCCCCCCTCTCACGAGACGGCCATCCCATCCATCCCGAGACCAGACCGCATGGATCACCAGCCCCGGTCCCTGAGTTCCGATTGGCCCGCCCTGCCTTATCGGGACTGGGCGACGACCGCCTCGGCCCTCCACCTCTGGACCCAGGTCGTCGGCAAGATCCGCCTGGTCCAGGCCCCCTGGACCAACCACTCCTGGCACGTCCCGCTGTACCTGTCGGCCCGGGGCCTGACGACCTCGCCGATCCCCTACGGCGGGGCCATCTTCGAGCTAACCTTCGACTTCCTCGACCAGGAGTTGGTGATCCAGTCGGCGGCCGGCGATCGGCGTGCCGTCCCGCTGCGGAGCCAGTCCGTGGCGGAGTTCTACCGGGCGGTGATGGACGGGACCCGTGCGATCGGGGTCGACGTGCCCATCTCTACCGTGCCGAGCGAGCTGGCCGACGGCATCCCCTTCGAGGAGGACACCGAGCACCGGGAATACGACCCCCGGGCCGCGACGAGGTTCTGGCGGGCTCTGCTCCAGATGGACCGGGTCTTCAAGGAGTTCCGGGCGCGGTTCATCGGCAAGGCCAGTCCGGTGCATTTCTTCTGGGGCAGCTTCGACCTGGCCGTCACGCGGTTCTCCGGCCGGGCCGCGCCGCCGCACCCGGCGGGCATCCCGAACCTCCCGGACTGGGTCGCCCGGGAGGCCTACTCGCACGAGGTCAGCAGCGCCGGGTTCTGGCCGGGGGGCCCGTCGAGCGACGCGGTGTTCTACTCGTACGCCTACCCGCCTCCCGACGGCTTCGCCGCCGCCCCCGTCCGCCCGGCCGGAGCCCGTTGGGATGATCAGCTCGGGGAGTTCGTGCTCCCCTACGAGGCGGTCCGGACCTCGACCTCGCCGGACGAGACGCTGCTGGAGTTCCTCCAGAGCACCTATGAGGCGGCCGCCGACCGGGCCTCCTGGGACCGAGCGGGGCTGGAGCGTGTCCTGCCGCCCCTCAATCGACACGGCTGAGGGGGGTCGCGATCAGCCCGGTGGGCACGACTGCCTCGGACGCCGCACCGGGTCAGCAGGAGTCCGGGTTTGGGAGATCAGGTCGGCCGGCGTCTCATGGCGGACGCCGGTCACTGTGGGTCGGGATGCCGCCGGCGTCCTTGAGTCGCCCCGGGGCCGCGACGCGGCCCCGGTCGCGGCGAGGGGCCGCAGCCGCCCCCCAGATGTACCGGGAGACGCAAGGGAAGTCGATGAGCCGGAAGACGGCGTGCCGCTCGAGGTCCCGGGGCCTGGCATCACGTGAGGGGCGTGCTGTACGGATGGGGTCATCCGAGCCGCCGCGGCGCGACGTCCGACCACCGTTGGGTCGCAGCCATCGGACGGCCAGTGAGGACCGCTCACCGATGACCTCGTTTTCTGCCCGCAGAGACGCAGTCTGCGCCAGGACGAGGGGGCGGGCCGTCGCGGATGCGTCCGTCGAGCCGTCATGCGATAATCCAGGCGGTGTGTGGTCACCGGGACCCGGCCCCGAGGGCGGGGTCGGACGGGCCGGGCGGCCGGCACCGATCGGAGCCGCGCCATGGCCGCCGCCGACCGCGACCTCCTCTTCGGCCTGCTCGCCCTCCAGAATGGGCTGATCGACCAAGGCCAGCTGGTTGCCGCCTTCCAGGCCTGGACGCGCGACAAGGCCCGCTCGCTGGCCGAGCACCTGATCGACCGCGGCGACCTCGACGCTGAGGCACGCTCGGGCGTCGAGGCGATGGTCGCCCTGCACCTGAAGCAACACGCCAGCGACGCGGAGAAGAGCCTCGCCTCGCTGCCCGTCGGACGCTCCACCCGCGAGCGGCTCGAG
Source organism: Tautonia plasticadhaerens (assembly GCF_007752535.1). Lineage (GTDB taxonomy): Bacteria > Planctomycetota > Planctomycetia > Isosphaerales > Isosphaeraceae > Tautonia > Tautonia plasticadhaerens. The sequence continues at coordinate 74,968 of NZ_CP036429.1, read as the reverse complement.
GCCCTCAAGGACCCGGACCTGACGGCCACCATCGCCCACGTCGGCAGCGGCTCCGGCCCCTCCGAGGCCGACGCCGAGGCCACGACGACCTTCGCCGTCGGCTCGACCACTGCCGACGGCCAGCGCTTCCGTGTCCTGCGGCCGCACGCCCGCGGCGGCCTAGGGGCGGTCTTCGTGGCGCTGGACGGGGAGCTCAACCGCGAGGTGGCGCTGAAGCGCATCCTCGACCACCACGCCGACGACCCGACCAGCCGCCAGCGCTTTCTGCTGGAGGCCGAGATCACCGGGGGCCTGGAGCACCCGGGCATCGTCCCGGTCTACGGCCTGGGCGCGCATGCCGACGGCCGCCCCTACTACGCCATGCGGCTCATCCGCGGCGACAGCCTCAAGGACGCCATCGAGCGGTTCTATTCCGACGGGCGGGCGGAGGCCGATGCCGGCGTCCGGTCGCTGGCCTTGCGCAAGTTGCTGCGTCGGTTCCTGGACGTCTGCAACGCCATCGGGTACGCCCACAGCCGGGGCGTGCTGCACCGGGACATCAAGCCGGGCAACGTCGTCGTCGGCAAGCACGGCGAGACCCTGGTCGTCGACTGGGGCCTGGCCAAGCCGACCGGCCGGTCGGACCCATCGTCGTGTGAGAGAACGCTGATGCCGTTCTCAGCCAGCGGCTCGGCCGAGACGCTGCCCGGCAGCGCCCTGGGTACGCCGGCCTACATGAGCCCCGAGCAGGCCGCCGGCGACCTGGACCAGTTCGGACCGGCCATTGACGTCTACTCGCTCGGCGCCACGCTCTATTGCCTACTCACGGGCAAGGCCCCGTTCGAGGGGGATGATCCCGGCGCCGTCCTCCGGCGCGTGCAGCAGGGCGACTTTCCGCCACCACGTCAGCTCGACCCGTCGACCGACAAGGCCTTGGAAGCCGTCTGCCTGAAGGCCATGGCCTTGAATCCAGCGGATCGCTATCCGACGGCCCGGGCCCTGGCCGAGGACCTCGACCGCTGGCTGGCCGACGAGCCGGTGACGGCCTGGCGCGAATCGATCTCCCTCCGGGCACGGCGGTGGGCGCGGCGGAATCGCACGGTGGCGGCGGCCGCGACCGTGGCGCTGGTCGTCGGTCTGGTCGGGTTGGCGGCCGTCGCGGCCGTCCAGGCGCGGGCCAACGGCCAGCTGCGGCTGGCCAACTGGGCGACGAACCTGGCGTTGGTGGCCACCAGGAAGGCGCAGGCCGAGACCGCCGCGGCACTGGATCAGTCGGAGGAATCCCGCGAGCAGGCCGAGGCGGCCGTCGACTTCCTGGTGGAAGCGTTCCGCAGTCCGGACCCCTGGCTGGACGGTCGTCAGGTGAAGATCGCTGACGTCCTCGACCGGGCCGCTGAGCGGCTCGATAAGGAATTCGCCGGCTCCCAGGTAACCCGGGGGAAGCTGCTCGACGCGCTGGGTCTGACGTTCCAGGGGCTGGGCCTGTATGTCAAGGCAGTGGACCTCCACTCGAAGGCACGCGATGCCTGCGTGTCCGCTTTGGGCCCCCAGGATCCATACACCCTACTCGTCTGCAACAATCTTGCCCATGCCTATATATTCGCAGGGCGTCTGGACGAGGCGATCCCCCTGACCGAAACGACGCTGGCAGTCCGAGAGGAGAAATTCGGCCCGGAGCACGAGGACACGCTCGTCAGCCGCGCAAATCTTGCGCTGGCCTACCAGATGACCGGACGGACGGCCGAGTCAATCCCCTTGTTCAGGGGGACGCTCAAGACCATGGAATCAACGCTGGGCCCCGATCACGACGGCACGCTGGCCGTCCGCAACGATCTGGCCAATGCCCTCATGGTCGCCGGAATCACCGAGGAGGCGGCCCGATTGTTTAGGTTGACGCTCGAACTCCGGGAGGCGAAGCGCGGGCCTGACCACCCGGATACGCTCGTCAGCCGCGCGAACCTCGCCTGGGCCTACCAGGAGACCGGACGGACGGCCGAGGCGATCCCGCTGTACGAGGAGACCCTCGAGACGATGGAAGCGAAGCCGGACTTGGGCCCCGACCACCACTACACCCTCTGGTGCCGCTCCAGCCTCGCCACGGCATTCGCGTCGGTCCGGAACTGGGAAACGGCCGAGCGCCTGTTCCAAGAAACGGTGGATCGGCGCCGCAGCGTCGATAAGCCGGACAGTCCCTTCCTGGCGGGTGACCTCGCCGAACTCGGACGACTCTTGCTCCGGTAGGAAAAGTGGTCGGAGGCCGAACCGATGCTCCGCGAGTGCCTGGCCATCCGTACGAAAGCGACGCCCGACGACTGGACGCGGTACGACGCGACGGGTCTGCTCGGCGGGTCTCTGCTAGGCCAGGGCCAGTACGGGGAGGCCGAGCCGATGGTGGTCCGCGGCTACCGGGGGATGAAGGAACGCGAGTCGCAAATCACCGTACCAGACCGATACCGGCTGCGGGAGTCGGCCATGAGGGTGATCCGCCTCTATGAGGCGTGGGACAAGCCCAAGGACGCGACGGAGTGGAAAGCGAGGCTGGGCATCCCCGACCTGCCCACAGAGGTCTTCGCCCGGCCTTGAGCCTCCGGACCGGGTCTCCTCATAATTGATCTTCCGCTCGCGCGGTGCGAGGTCAGAACACACTGGGACTGCGACCCCTGCGGCCCCATGCCGAGTGCGTTTCCCGCCCCCAAAGACGCACCTGCTGTCGATCCCGCGGAAATCCCAGGGGATTGTTGCCCACGCCGCTGCCGAACGGTCCGGAATCGGCACGGAACGGGCTCGTTTCTGCGGAGGATCATCCGTCCTCGATCATGGCGGATCCACCGACATCGCAACGAGAAGCGTCGAGCTCACCGCACGGCGGGGCGCCCAACGGCCGCGCCTCCGCTCACGGTCCACGCAGCCGGATCGCCTCCCGCATCGCCCTCCGAGACAAACGGGGCCGGGTGTGCCGGGCGGACTTCGCCCACTCCCGACTCCGCGGGGGGCCTTGATCGCGGTCCGGGGCATGAGGACAATATCCTCATCGCCCGATTCTCAGGCATTCGGGCATTCCTCACCTCGGACCCGGGTCGACCTCATATGCCCCCGGCCAAGAACGCCGGCTCGAGACGCAACCCCCCGACGTCGACGACGCGGCCGCCGGCCGACGAGGGGCCGCCCATGGCCCCCGAGCCCAGCCGCGTGGGCAAGCGGGGCGCCGTGGTCATCCCCGCGGCGCTTCGCCGCCGCTACGGCATCGAGGAGGGCTCGCTCGTCGTCGCCGAGGCCCGCGAGGGCGGCATCCTCATCCGCCCGGCGGTGGTCCTCCCCGTCGAGGTCTACACCCCCGAGCGCAAGGCCCAGTTCCTCCTCTCCAACGCCGTCGACGCGGACGACTACGCCGCGGCGCGCCGGGCCGTGCAGGCGATGGGCCTGGACCCCGACGCGGTCCCCCACTACAAGCCCGACGGCGCCTGAGCCGTGGACCGCGTGTTCCTCGACGCCAACGTGCTCTTCGCCGCCGCCTGGCGCCCCGACGCCGCCCTGAGGAGGCTCTGGGGACTCGAGGAAATCGAGCTGCTATCGTCGGGCTACGCCGCCGATGAGGCCCGGCGGAATTTGGAGGAGCCGGCGCAGCGTGGTCGGCTGACGCGGCTGCTGCGGCGGGTCCGGCTGGTCGAGGCCGAGCACTTCACGCTGCCGCGTGGGGTCCGGCTGCCGGAGAAGGACGTGCCGGTGCTGCTAGCGGCGATCGACGGCGGGGCGACGCACCTGCTGACTGGCGATCGGGAGCACTTCGGGGCCTACTACGGCCAGCGGGTGGCGGGTGTCTTGATCCTCCCCCCTGCGGAGTATCCGCCCCTGGGCCCGTCTCCTGGGACGGAGACCTCTCCGGCGGGAGCTTGATCAAGCCCCCATCGAAGAGGACCCGATCGGCCCAGGTCGCGGGGTACTGACCTCGGTGCTTCGCGATCTGCCCCAATTGACGCAGGCGAGTGCAAGATTATTGGCCAGCGCGGGGGACGGGCTACGGCCCGACCCGGTCTCCGACGGCCGCCCGGCGTGACCCTGGGGCCACGCCAGGCGGCCGGACTGTTCCCGAAGGTACCCGAGGTTCTGCACGTCCAACAGGCCGTCGGATGATCAATCCAGGGGCCAGCTCTTAATCCGCTCACCGTAGAGCTTCTCAAGGCTGGCCAGGTCGCGGATTTCCATCGACCCGTTCTCGAAGAAGACGATGAATTTGTCGCCGACGTTGGGGTTGCCGAGCACCACCTCTCCCTTGATGACCTTCCAGTGCTCGTCGTTGGCCCCGTGCTGGAAGAGGTTCAGGGCCGAGTCGACCGCGGCGTTGATCCGGGCGATGAACGGCGACGGGGCCGTCTTGTCGCCCGTCGATCGCGGGATCCACTTGCCGGGGACCACAGTCGACTCGTCGTAGACGCCCATGAGGTCGTAATCGCTGTAGAACCGGTTGCCCTGCGTGTCCTCGATGAAGCTGGCCTTATGCAGGTTACCCTGCGCATCCCTGGCGCTCCCTTCCCGGAGCACATAGCCCGTATCCTTGCCGCCCTGCCCCTGTCCGAATATGCGCCCGTCGTCGGCGACGACAAACTCGGTCCGCTTGCCGGCCGCGTCGACGAGCGTGCCGTCGGGCGACTTGCCGCCGGTGACCAGGCCTAGCTCCTTGTGCGACTTGAACGACAGGCTGTCCGGCTTCGGCAGGTACCGGCCCTTCTCGTGGACCTGCCCCTGCCACTTCAGGCTATTCTTGTTCGACGCACGCACAACGATCATCGACTGCTCGGAGCGTGCGAACTTCTTGAGGGCCGTGGCGTGCTTCGCCTGTATGCCCGCCTCGACCAGCTGGTCGGGGAGCCCCTTGATGGCCTTCAAACCCTTTTCGGCGACCTCAGCCACGGACTGCGCTCCCTCCGATTCAAGCTTCTGGACCACCTTGGCGTCGAGCTTGGCCACCTGCTTGCCCTTCGGCCCGAATGGCACCAGCTCGCCCAGCTTGCCGAACAGGCGGCCGGCGCCCATCGCGAGGACGTCGAGCAGCACGGCGGCCCCCTCGACGACCGCGCCTTGCACGTCGCCCTCCTTGGCGTATATGTATGTGTTTCCGGCGCTCATGAAGAACCCGATCCCGGGCACCGCCATGCCGAAGAGGCCCTCGGCGTCCTCCTTGGAGATTCGGGAGGCCTCGCCGATCCCCTTGATGGCCTCATACGTCCGGAGCTTCCGGAGCTGCTCGACCTCCCGGGCCCGGTCCTTCTCCGCCTGGTAGACGACATACGCCTCACGCCACTTGTCCAGCGCGGACTGGCCCTCGCGCCTCGTGGCGTCCACCTTCCGGAAGAGATTGGCGTCCAGCTTCTCGTCCAGGGGCACCGTTTTCGGCTCGCTCCGCGGGCCCTCCTTGACCGTGATGCGAGCCCCCCATTTGGCCGCCGTCGCCTTCGTCACGCTCTCGGGGAGGCGGAGCCCTTGCTCGATCTTCAGGCCTTGCGAGGTGATCGTCTCAAACGACCGGGTCCAGACCTGGCTCCTCAACGCCTGGATCTTCAACTCGGAGCCCATCGCCTCGCGCAAGGTGCCGACGGCCTTGGGGTACACGATCGACCAGGTTCCGCCGGCGCCGAGTTAGATATCAATGAATTAATCATGTATAAAATTATGATTACCGAAAGCTTCTCGGTTGCGATTCTGCCGCTCAAATTGTTGCTGGAGCGTGACCCCATACTCTTCTTGGTACCATTGGGGGAACACTCGATAAGCCTCCATTATGTCCGTCTGCCGCGCGATCTCCCGGCCGACCCGCGCGTCGAAGTCGGGCCTGGTCTCCCCGTTGTCGTCGATAGGCTGGTCTGCTGAGTTGAACTTCTGGAACGTCACCTCGACCTCGGTCTCGCCATCGTAGGTTTCGATCATGTCGAGCCCGAGGACGTACCCGTCGTCGTCCGCGTACAGCCCAGCCGAGGCCATGACGTATTCCAGCGGGAATCCCCGCCTCTGCTCCGCCGCAGAGGGCTCGTAGACGATTGGGGTCGCCGTCCCGCCCCTGTCGGCCCCGCTCCCGCCGGCCTCGCCCCCCTCCTTGGCCGGGTCGTAGCGTTCGTCGTAGAAGATAGGCCAAGGGCCGGGCGGAATGAGCGGTTTCGTGATGGACACTTTGCGCTTCTGCATCCATCCCCGCTCTTCATCCTTGATCTCGACGGTGAAGGTGTTCTCCCATCTCCTCGTGCCTCAAATTCAATACCGTACATGCGGGCCGATCGACCGATCATAATCCCTTGATCGTTTTTGCCGCGAGTCGGGAAGTACCTGCTGGCGATGACCTCTCCGGCTTGCTCTACGCTGATGCGGATCCCCCACAGCTGATTGTCGACGTCCGAGAAGCGTGCCTGGAGGATGTGCGGGAATATGGAGGTCGCACTTTCGGCATGGCTGACATCGATCTGGAATAGATGCGTTGACGTTTCGTTGTGCCACTTAACCCAGTGGAGCGGGTCGGATTGTTTGACCGCAATCCAGCGATCTTCTGCCCACTCGCCGGCATCCTGAAGGCTCACGATCAACGCATCCCAGGCATCCCGGCCGGCCGAGCCGACGGCGTTGCCTAGTGCGGTCTCAAGCGACTTGTTGTGTGATCGGGTCCGATGGCTCGCAGCCGTAGTAGACGCAGACCCGCTCCACGACCTCGGCCGCCGTCAGCTTCCGCTGCGGCTCGACGAGGGCCCGCTTGCCGTGGACCCACTTCGGCTCGATGGCGTTGAGCCACGGGGCCTTCACCGGCAGCCGGCAGGCGACGGTCCTTAGTGCTACTCCGTTAAATCATACGAACGATCGACTGCTGCGGTTCGTACCGAGGGTATGAACCGGACCTACACCCCCGACTTAAACCCCGACGTCCTCGACCGCCTCGCCGCGTATGCCGCCTCCTTCCGCGCCGACTTCAACCGGCCCCGCCAGGCCGCCTGGTGCGGCGTCTACCTCCGCGGCCTGGTCCAGGACGGGGACCGCAAGAGCGTCGAGCCGATGGCCGCCCGCGTCCCCCTGTCGGAGGGGCTCGACGTCGCCGACCCCGACCAGGCCCTGCAGCAGTTCCTCGGCCAGAGCACCTGGGACGAGCAAGCGGTCCTGAGCCGCTACCGGGCCACGATGGCGGCGAAGTTCGCCGACCCGGCCGGCATCTTCGTGATCGATGACACCACCTTCCCCAAGCAGGGCACGCACTCCGTCGGCGTGCAGCGGCAGTACTGCGGCGCCCTGGGCAAGAAGGCCAACTGCCAGTGCGCCCGTCAGCGTCCACTACGTCGCCCCGAGGGGGCACTACCCGCTGAACATGCGGCTCTACCTCCCGGAGGGCTGGCTGGCCGACCCGAAGCGACTGGATAAGGCCAAGGTGCCCGAGGCCGAGCGGCGGTCGCTGACCAAGGGTCAGATCGCCCTGGAGTTGCTCGACCGCATCCGCGCCGAAGGGCTGCCGGGCGGGCTCGTCGTGGCCGACAGCGGCTACGGCGTCTCGGGCCCGTTCCGCGACGGCCTGGCCGAGCGGGGCCTGCACTACGTCGTCGGCGTGACCGACGAGATGCTGGTCTTCACCGAGGAGCCGAGGTGGGACGAGCCCAAGGCCGGGACGGGCGGGCGGCCGCAGAAGCGGCGTCGCCTGGCCGAGGGCTCGCCCCGGCCGGTGGGCCTGAAGGAGCTGGCGGCGCGGACGCCGCGCCGGAAGGTGACGTGGCGGGAGGGGACCAAGGGCCCGATGTGGGGCCGATTCGCCTGGCTGCGCGTTTGGCCGGGCCAGGGATGGGCGACAGGCGATTGCGCCGGGGCGGAGCCGATCTGGCTGCTGATCGAGGAGCAGGCCGACGGCAAGCTGAAGTACGCCTTCAGCAACCTCCCGGCCGATACCAGCCGGATCCGCGCGGTGCGCCTGTGGCGGAGTCGCTGGCCGGTGGAGCTCGGGTACCAGCAGATGAAGGAGGAACTGGGGCTGGACCACCACGAGGGCCGCTCGTGGCGGGGCTTCCACCATCACGCCTGCCTGGTGATGTTGGCCTTCGGGTTCCTCACCCTGGAGCGACGCCGAGCCCGTCGGGGGCGATCCCGGCCGGGCAAAAAGGGGAGGCCGAGCGCCGGTGATCACGGTGCCGGCGATCCGCCGGGCGTTGCAGCGGCTGCTGGCGCCGGTCAGCCGGCCGGACTGCGCGCACTGCCGGCCCTGGCTCACCCGCTCCAAGACCAAGCTAACGGAGTAGTATTAGAAGCCCTGACAAAACCGTGTGGCATGGAGTTTGCGCCCTGGTGCTGTTTTCCTCCGAACCGAAGGAGACACCACCATGGCGAGCGCCCACATGCCGGACGAGTTCTTCGATCTGGTTGCCCACCACCTGCCGCCGGAACCGGCCATCGGCCCCTACGGCGGGCGTCCCGCCGATCGGGCACCGGGTCGCCCTGCGTGTCATCTGGTTCGTCCTGGCCACCGGCAATCGCTGGGAGGATGTCCCGCAGGAACTCGGCTGCTCAGGTCGCACCGCCCATCGCCGGCTGCGGGCCTGGGAGGAGGCCGGCATCTGGGACCGCCTCCATGCCGACCTGCTGAGGCTGCTCCGCAAGGCTGGCAAGCTGGAGACCGACACGGTGGTCGTCGACGGCGTGACGGTGCGGGCCTTCGGCGGCGGCGAGGCGACCGGCCCGAGCCCCGTCGACCGCAGCAGGAAGGGCACGAAGCACACGGTGATGGTCAGTCGCACCGGAGTGCCGCTGGCGATCCGCACCGCCGGGGCCAACGAGAGCGACCACCGCCAGATCATCCCGCTGGTGCTCGACTTCCCGAGCGTCGCCGGCAAACCGGGCAGGCCGAAGCAGTTGCCGGATGACCTGTATGCCGACCGGGGCTACGACAGCGAGGGGACGAGGGCGTTACTGCGTTGGATGGGCATCGAGCCGCACATCGCCAAGCGTCGGACACCGCACGGCAGCGGGCTGGGCAAGGTCCGCTGGGTGGTGGAGCGGACGATCGGCTGGATCAAGGGCCTGCGGCGGATGCGGGTGCGGTACGACCGGCTGGGGGTGATCCAGGACGCCTGGACGACCCTGGCGGCCTGTGTCATCTGCTTCCGTATCCTCCACCAGGATGTGATGTGATTCACCCGGTTTTTGTCAGGGCTTCTTACGCCCCCCTCGGCCTTCGCCCGGCGGTCGTGCGCCTTGATCCGGGACCGGGCCCGCTTGCCGACGTGCCAGGCGGCGTTGTCCCAGACCGGCGGCAGGGCCGTCTTGCCCTCGGCGGCCAGCCGCTCGCGGGCCCACGCGAGGAAGTCCTCGGTCACCTGGCTGACCGGCCGGCCCCGGACGAACCGCAGCAGCATCCCCCCGGTCTCGCCGCGCAGCAGGCCGTAGCAGGCCGGCGCCTGCCGGCGCAGCAGGCCGTAGCAGGCCGGCCGCCTCGGGGTCGGGGTCGGGGGTCGGGGTCGGTGGCCGGCTCGTGCAGCCGCAGCGGCTCGCCGCCGGCCCAGGCGTGCAGGCCCGGCCGGGCCAGGCGGCTCCACCAGAGCCTCGCCCTGGAAGCCGAGCACCCAGCCCGATGGGCCTCCGCCAGGCGGATCAGGCGGTCGCGTGCCCCTGCTATGAGGCCGGTTGTCAAGGGGCGAGATGCGGAGCCCGAGGCGTGGGAGGATCGGCCTGCTCTTCGTGCTCGGGGCACGGGTTAGGGTCTGCGATCGCGAACGAGGGCCGCCCTCTTCTTCCGCGGGCCTCAGCCCGCCGGGGGCGCGACGCGGTCACCTCACTCGCAGATCCTCACTGGCTCGGGGTCGTCCTGCCCCACTCGACGGTCGCTCGGGCAGGGGTCGCGGCCGCGAACCGGGCCGCTCCGGGGTTGCCGGGGCCGGGCCGGGCCGCCAGGCGGCCGCCCGGTAGGGCTCACCGCTGAGGCTCAGCCGCCACAGCAGGATCGCCAGACGCCGGGCCATCCCGCGATGGCCTTCTTGCCGTTGCCGGTCGTGGCGACCAGCCGGCGGTATCGCGCCTTCGCCGCCTCATCGCCGGCGACCCACCTCCGGGCCGCCTCGACGGGCGCCGTCCGCGGCGTCGCGCAGACCTGTTCGCGATCGGCGCCCGCGCCGCGGCGGCGACTCTCGGCAGGCGTCGGGGGGCGCGGGCCACCCGCTCCCGATCATGCTGCCGCTCGTCGAGCATCACGTCCGGGCGGAGCCGCGGCTCGGGGGTCAGCTCCAGCCGGCGAGGGGCGTCGACCGACGCGGCCGTCCAGCGGGTCAGCCCCGCCGGCTCGGCGATGCCATGCTGGAGGAGGAACGCCTGGACCTGTTGCTGGGCCGCGCGGAGCTTGCGGGCCAGCTGCTCACGCAGCCGCAGGACCCGGCGGTCGGCTCCCTCCCGCTCCTCGGGGACGCGCACGGGTTGGAGCGGCCCCTTCCGGGCGAAGACGGCCAGCTTGCGGCGGTCGAGCCGGTCGCTCTCGGCCTCGGGGCCCGGCATGGTGGGGGTCTTCGGCGGGGCGATCACCCGGCTCGCAGCCCGGAGGACCTGAGCCGTCGGGCCAGCGTGAAGCCGGTCGGACCGGCCTCGTAGACGACCCGGGCGACTTGCGAGCCGATGGGCTTGGGCCGCTCGCTGAGCGACTCGGGGTCGGCGGGCGGGTCCGGGAGGCGACGAGCGACCCCCGCAGGTCGGTGACGACGGCGACGTGGTGGCTGGCCTTGTGGACGTCGACGCCGACGTGGGCCGTCTCGCCGGAGTCGAGGCGGGGCGTCGAGGACGTCGAGGAGTTCGGGCGACGAAGCGGACCTTCTTCTTGGTGGTGGTGGTCATGGCCGAGGTCTCCGGGAAGGGGACGAGCGTGTCACTCGCTCAAGCCTGCCTCCCGAACGGCTCCGGCCTTCATGCTCTCTCCTTGCGCAGATATGAGGGGCCGGGGCTGGTGATCCAGTCCTCGGCCCGTCTCCAGCCGACGCCGCCGAGGCGCTCCAGGGCCTGGCGGATCGCCTCCCCGCTGACGAGCCGGGCGGTGAGGCCCTCGGCGAAGGCCGCCCCGGCGGCCGGCTCCGGGGTCCACAACGAGGTCGGCTCGCCGAAGTCGCGGGGGCTGCGGTGCAGCAGGGCCCGCGGCCGCTCGCACCCGCGTCGTCGATCCCGGGGCGGGCCGACGCGGGGCGGTGGGACTTCTCGCGCAGGCAGTCGGTGCCCGGCGGCGAAGGCCCGCAGGGCGTTGCGGGCGGTCTGGGACGGGCGGCCACACCGGGGGGCGATCTGCGAGGGCTTGAGGCCCTCGGCGCTGGCCGCCAGGATCCGGCAGCGGCGCAGGGTGAAGGCCGAGGGCGAGCGGGGGCCGGCCCGGATCGCTGATGCTCGTCGGGGGTCAGCGTCGGACGCGACGATCGGACGGAACCAACGGAGGCGTTGGGACGAGGCTTTGATCTCAGATTTGCGGTCAATTCGTTGGCGGATTCATGGCCAGCTTGATCATGCCCATGAAGGTGATCGCCAGCTTCTCGTGGCGGGTCCCGATCCGCCGGCTCTCCTTCAGCCAGTTGATGCACCGCTCCACCACGTTGCGGCGCCGATAGCTCGGCTTGTCGAAGTGCCGGCTCCGACGCTGGTCCTTGCGGCTGGGGATCACCGCCTTGATCCGCCGCCGCCGCAGGTAGCGGCGGACCCGCGATCAGTTCGACGGCTCGGCGCCGGCGGCGTTCCAGTTCGCCTGCGGTCCCGATGGGCCTCATACCGGTACTACGCCGCAAACCCCCAGGTGTTTCTTTGGCCAGGATGGAGTCAATAGCCGAGCGCCGCGGGCCGTTCCCTCCTAGTGCAGGTCCAAGGATGATCCTTTGCGGGCCGATCGTCGTAGGAGTGGTATGGTCCCACCTCTCTTCGTCCGACCGCTGACCCCGACGAGCATCAGGCGATCCGGGCCGGCCCCGCTCGCCCTCGGCCTTCACCCTGCGCCGCTGCCGGATCCTGGCGGCCAGCGCCGAGGGCCTCAAGCCCTCGCAGATCGCCCCCCGGTGTGGCCGCCCGTCCCAGACCGCCCGCAACGCCCTGCGGGCCTTCGCCGCCGAGGCACCGACTGCCTGCGCGAGAAGTCCCACCGCCCCGCGTCGGCCCGCCCCGGGATCGACGACGCCGGGTGCGAGCGGCCGCGGGCCCTGCTGCACCGCAGCCCCCGCGACTTCGGCGAGCCGACCTCGTTGTGGACCCCGGAGCCGGCCGCCGGGGCGGCCTTCGCCGAGGGCCTCACCGCCCGGCTCGTCAGCGGGGAGGCGATCCGCCAGGCCCTGGAGCGCCTCGGCGTCGGCTGGAGACGGGCCGAGGACTGGATCACCAGCCCCGGCCCCTCATATCTGCGCAAGGAGAGAGCATGAAGGCCGGAGCCGTTCGGGAGGCAGGCTTGAGCGAGTGACACGCTCGTCCCCTTCCCGGAGACCTCGGCCATGACCACCACCACCAAGAAGAAGGTCCGCTTCGTCCGCCCGAACTCCTCGACGTCCTCGACGCCCCGCCTCGACTCCGGCGAGACGGCCCACGTCGGCGTCGACGTCCACAAGGCCAGCCACCACGTCGCCGTCGTCACCGACCTGCGGGGCCTCGTCGCCTCCCGGACCCCGCCCGCCGACCCCGAGTCGCTCAGCGAGCGGCCCAAGCCCATCGGCTCGCAAGTCGCCCGGGTCGTCTACGAGGCCGGTCCGACCGGCTTCACGCTGGCCCGACGGCTCAGGTCCTCCGGGCTGCGAGCCGGGGTGATCGCCCCGCCGAAGACCCCCACCATGCCGGGCCCCGAGGCCCGAGAGCGACCGGCTCGACCGCCGCAAGCTGGCCGTCTTCGCCCGGAAGGGGCCGCTCCAACCCGTGCGCGTCCCCGAGGAGCGGGAGGGAGCCGACCGCCGGGTCCTGCGGCTGCGTGAGCAGCTGGCCCGCAAGCTCCGCGCGGCCCAGCAACAGGTCCAGGCGTTCCTCCTCCAGCATGGCATCGCCGAGCCGGCGGGGCTGACCCGCTGGACGGCCGCGTCGGTCGACGCCCCTCGCCGGCTGGAGCTGACCCCCGAGCCGCGGCTCCGCCCGGACGTGATGCTCGACGAGCGGCAGCATGATCGGGAGCGGGTGGCCCGCGCCCCCCGACGCCTGGAGGAGTCGGCCGGGGCGGGCCGCCATCGCGAGACGGTCGCGACGCCGCGGACGGCGCCCGTCGAGGCGGCCCGGAGGTGGGTCGCCGGCGATGAGGCGGCGAAGGCGCGATACCGCCGGCTGGTCGCCACGACCGGCAACGGCAAGAAGGCCATCGCGGGGATGGCCCGGCGTCTGGCGATCCTGCTGTGGCGGCTGAGCCTCAGCGGTGAGCCCTACCGGGCGGCCGCCTGGCGGCCCGGCCCGGCCCCGGCAACCCCGGAGCGGCCCGGTTCGCGGCCGCGACCCCTGCCCGAGCGACCGTCGAGTGGGGCAGGACGACCCCGAGCCAGTGAGGATCTGCGAGTGAGGTGACCGCGTCGCGCCCCCGGCGGGCTGAGGCCCGCGGAAGAAGAGGGCGGCCCTCGTTCGCGATCGCAGACCCTAACCCGTGCCCCGAGCACGAAGAGCAGGCCGATCCTCCCACGCCTCGGGCTCCGCATCTCGCCCCTTGACAACCGGCCTCATAGCAGGGGCACGCGACCGCCTGATCCGCCTGGCGGAGGCCCATCCGGGCTGGGTGCTCGGCTTCCAGGGCGAGGTCTGGTGGAGCCGCCTGGCCCGGCCGGGCCTGCACGCCTGGGCCGGCGGCGAGCCGCTGCGGCTGCACGAGCCGGCCGCCGACGCCGCCGACACCGACCCCGACCCCGAGGCGCCGGCCTGCTACGGCCTGCTGCGCGGCAGGCGCCGGCCTGCTACGGCCTGCTGCGCGGCGAGACCGGGGGGATGCTGCTGCGGTTCGTCCGGGGCCGGCCGGTCAGCCAGGTGAGCGAGGACTTCCTCGCGTGGGCCCGCGAGCGGCTGGCCGCCGAGGGCAAGACGGCCCTGCCGCCGGTCTGGGACAACGCCGCCTGGCACGTCGGCAAGCGGGCCCGGTCCCGGATCAAGGCGCACGACCGCCGGGCGAAGGCCGAGGGGGGCGTAAGGACCGTCGCCTGCCGGCTGCCGGTGAAGGCCCCGTGGCTCAACGCCATCGAGCCGAAGTGGGTCCACGGCAAGCGGGCCCTCGTCGAGCCGCAGCGGAAGCTGACGGCGGCCGAGGTCGTGGAGCGGGTCTGCGACTACTACGGCTGCGAGCCATCGGACCCGATCACACAACAAGTCGCTTGAGACCGCACTAGCTCGCGTCAGGAGCAGGGCCGTCGCGAGCCGGGTCTGGGCCTGGTCATCCAGCATGGACATGAGGAACGGCCACCGGACCGGCCGGTGGCGGGGGGCCGAAGTATCGCGCGGACGGGCCGGTCCGGCGGGATCGAGCGCACGCTGGGGGCCAGGGTCTTGCCCATCATGCCGTGCTCGTCGCGGACGTGGCTGAGCAGGTAGCCGACCTCGTGGACCAGGACGATCAGCAGGTCGATCCGGCGGGAGGCCGGGCCGCGGCGGCGCGGAGGTCCGTGGTGCTCATGACGATCTCCCGGGGTGGCCGGCCGTCGCGGCGCTACGGCGCACTTCGGCCGGGCAGGGAGAAGCCGGCGGTCTCGTCCTCCAGGATCAAGACCCAGTCGTGCCCCGGGCCGGAGCTGGGGGGCGTGAAGCCCTGGAAGGCGGAGGTCGTGGCCGTGTGTGAAAGTGGTGGGCGACCCCGTAGCGGGGATCGTACCAGATCTGCTTGATCCGACGCCCGCTCAGCCTCGTGTCGTCGACGGCGAACGGCTCCCCCATCGGCGAGTAGATGAAGGCGAAGGAGCCGTCCCGGGCGCGGGCGGCTCGGACCTTGGCGCCCCCGCTGGTCGGGCCGCCGACGATCATCGCCGGGTCGGGCTCCAGCTTCTCGAAGGGGCGGGACTCGAAGAGCCGCCTGACGAGCCGCATCTGGAAGGCGCCGGGGTGGTCGATCGCCTCCCACCAGGGGATGTCGGCGTGCAGGACGGGGTCCCGGCCCGGGACCCACATCTGCCAGACGTTGTTGTTGCCGTAGGTGTGCCCGGCCGCCCCGGCCAGGAGCGACCAGTAGGCAGCCCGGCGGACGTCGAACGCGTCGAAGCGGTCCAGGGGGTCGGCGTTTCGGAAGTAGAAACCGACGGGGATTGCCTCGTAACGCGGCTCTCCGTCGAGCGTCGGCCGGGCGGGCTCGAGCGCGCGGTCGTGCTCGGCGAAGAGGCCGTTGTCCAACTCCCGGGACGCATGAGACGACTGATACATGTGGAAATCCAGCCAGTCGGCCCCGTGGACGAGGTCGGACGACCGGCCGGGGCCCCTCGGGTGGTAGGTCATCAGGTGTGCCCCGCCGTCCCCCTCGGCCAGGCCGGCGGCCATGGCGTCGACGATGGCACGCTCCTCGGGCCCCTCGATCGTGTTGTCGCCGCCGAGGATCCAGACGAGGTCGGCCTCCCGGTAGCGAGCGCCGAGGAACCGGCCGAATGACCGAGCGTTCTCGGGCGTGAAGATGGAATCGGGCAAGTCGAGCTTCCAGTACTTCCCCCAGGTCGGCAGCATGCCGACGACGAGCCCCCGGTCGTTCGCCAGCCGGACGATCACGTCGACGTGCTCGAAGTAGGCGTCGACCGGCCGGCTCGGGTCGCGGTCCTCCAGCGGCAGGTCGCCGTTGGGGTTGGGAACGTCCAGGCCACCCAGCTCGGCCAGGACGACCGCCTGGACGACGGTGAAGTCCTTGGAGGCCCGGTCGTCGAGGTAGCGGCGGGCCTCGTCGAGGTCGAGGCGGTGGAACAGCTCCCAGGCCGTGTCGCCCAGCCAGAAGAAGGGGGTGCCGGCCGGTCGGGCGAGGTGCCGGCCGTCGTCGCCCACCAGGAGCCCCTGCGCGGGGGCCGACGCCGACGACGCCAGCCAGCCGACGACCACGGTCAGGGCCGCCGCGGCCCGGCCGGCGGGGCGGGCCGATCGCCGGACGTCCCGGATGCCCTGTCGCGCCATGTCACCCTCCGTCGCCGGGCCGTACCGGGCCGGGGAGCGGTAGGGGATGTGCCCCGACGCCGCCCCGGCCGTCGGGGACGAGGTCGATCCGTCGCGGCCCGATGCCGCTGGCGAGGGCCCTGTCCGCCGATGCCCGTCGGCGTACGATAACCGCCGGCCGGCCGCGTTGACAGGCCCCGGCGTCGTGTCGCGGGAGGATGGGTGACGACGAGGCCCCAAACTCTTGCCATGGAATTCACCCTCCGGACGACTACTCCGAAGCGAGCAGAGGCGTCGGTTGACCTGGTGAGGGCGCCTCGAACATGCGTTCTCGCGCGTCTCGTCGAGGAGCGACCGGGTTTCGCGAGGGCGCGTCGGCGGTCACACTGGAGGGGGCCTCGCGTGGGAGGCCGACCCGGGGCTTGGCGTCCGGTCCGGTTCTCCCGGTCAGTTCGCGGGGCAGGCCCGAGTCTGGCCCATGCGATCGAATCTCGATAAAGTTCCTGCTTACCAGCCCGGGGGATTGCGGCCGATGCCGTTGGAGATTCCGACGCGACGAGTTGTACGTGCGGTATGTGGACCAGCTGCCCTACGAGCCCTACCCCGTCCAGGACGCCGCGCTGGGCCTGGTTCGAGTCCGAGCAGGGGGTCCTCGTCTGCGCCCCGACGGGCACGGGCAAGACCCTGATCGCCGAGGCGGCCCTCTTCGAGGCGCTCCATACGGGAAAGTCGGCCTACTACACGACGCCCCTGATCGCGCTGACCGAGCAGAAGTTCCAGGAGATGCAGGACCGCGCCGTCGAGTGGGGCTTCCGCCGCGAGGACGTGGGGCTGGTCACCGGCAGCCGCAAGGTCAACCCCGAGGCCCCGGTGCGTCGTCGTGGCCGAAATCCTCCTGAATCGGCTGCTCAACCGGTTCGACTTCTCCGGCGTGACGGCCTGCGTCATGGACGAGTTCCACAACTTCGCCGAGGTCGACCGCGGGATCGTCTGGGAGCTGTCGCTCGGCATGTTGCCCGGCCACGTCCGCCTGCTGCTGCTCTCGGCGACGGTCGGCAATTCGTACGAGTTCGTCAGCTGGTTGGACAGGCAGCACGGCCGCACGATCAGGCTGGTGGAGGGCAAGGAACGACGGGTGCCGCTGACCTACGAATGGGTGCCCGACCGGTTCCTCAACGAGCAGCTCGTCGTGATGGCGGCCGGCGACGAGGAGGGCCCCCGGACGCCCGCCCTTGTCTTCTGCTTCGACCGAGGAGTGCTGGAGCGTCGCCGAGAACGTCATGGGCAAGGACCTCAACCTGTCCGACGCGCAGAAGAAGGAACTCCACGACCGGGTCGACGCGCTCGACCTCGGCCAGGGGGCCGGCCCCAAGCTCAAGCGACTGCTCCACCGCGGGGTCGGCGTCCACCACGCGGGGCTCCTGCCGAAGTACCGCCTCGCCGTCGAGGACCTCTTCCAGCGCAAGCTCCTCCCCGTCGTCGTCTGCACCGAGACCCTGGCGGCCGGCATCAACCTCCCGGCGCGCTCGGTGGTGCTCTCGTCGCTGGTGAAGGGCCCCTTCGCGCGAAGAAGCTGATCGGCGCCAGCATCGCCCACCAGATCTTCGGCCGGGCCGGCCGCCCGCAGTTCGACGACCGGGGCTTCGTCTACGCCATCGCCCACCCGGACGACGTCGACATCGAGCGGTGGAAGGCGAAGTACGACGCCATCCCCGAGGACACCCGCGACCCGGGCCTGCTGAAGGCGAAGAAGGCCCTCAAGAAGAAGAAGCCGAGGCGCCGCGAGACCGAGCAATACTGGGTCGAGGGGCACTTCAACCAGCTCCAGGCCGCCCCGCCCGGCAAGCTGTCCAGCAAGGGGCCGCTCCCCTGGCGGCTGCTGGCCTACCTGCTCGAGGTCTCGCCGGAGGTCGAGGGCATCCGCGTCGCGGTCCGCAAGCGGATGATGGACGACCCTCGGATCGCCGCGGGCGAGAAGGCGCTCGACCGGATGCTGCTGGCCCTGCACGACGGCGGGTTCGTGACCCTGGGCCCCGAGCCGCCGGCGCCCCGGAGGCCGGCCAGCCCCCGACGCCCTACACGCCGACCGTGGCCCGGCCGACGCCGCGCTGGGGAGGCTGCTGGCGTTCCGGAGCATCCATCCCCTCTACGGCGCCTTCCTGGCCGAGATCCTGGCCGGGGCCGATGCCGACGAGCGCGTGCAGGCGATGGAGAGCACCCTGGAGATGCCCGGCCCGGTCCGGAGGCGTCTCCGGGTCCCGTTCAGACTGCTGGAGTCGGGCGCCCTGGCCACCTCGATGCTCGACGCCGAGCTGATCCAACGCGGGCTCATGGCCGCGCAGGTCGAGGAGGAAGAGGAAGAGGACGATAGGGACGATTGGGAGAAGAGGCCGCCGACCCTGGCGGAGAAGCTCCGGTCCTACTTCGACCACTGCTACCCCGACTTCACCGACGTCCACACGCACCCGATCTGGTGCGTCGGCGAGCTGCTCGATTACGACGGCAACTTCAACAAGTTTGTGACGAGCGTCGACCTGACCAAGCAGGAGGGGATCGTCTTCCGCCACGTCCAGCGGATGATCATGCTCTGCGGCGAGTTCGAGCGGGCCTGCGCCCTCGATGCCGACGCCGGCCCCCCGCCCTCGCCTGGCGGGACGAGCTGCGCGAGCTGGCCGCGAAGCTGACCGAGAGCTGCCGGGTCGTCGACCCGACCAGCACCGATCAACTGATCGCGAGGATCGGCGAGCCCGACATGATCGATGCCGAGGCGGCGAAGCTCGCGGGCGGGGCGACCTAAGGACAGGGGCCTGATCGCCTTCTGCCCGGCTCTTTCGCACGATCTCCGGATTTGAGATCTCGACTTTCAAAACTTGATCACAAGCACGGGGCCTAGCTTGGCGCCTTCCGACATCCCGGAGTCGTTGCCAGGAGGCGATCGGGGAGGGATGTGCGGGCCTGCCTTCGCCTTTGATCCTGCTGGCGAATCCGAGATCGACCAGCGGGTGGGGCTTACGCTACGTCCCAGGGGAATCCCACCCGGACGGAGCCCGCACATGTCGCTTCACCCACGGCCGATCGGATCGGTGCCCGAGGAGGCCGCCCGCGTCGCGCACGCCGCCTTCCCCGGTGGCAACACCTACATTGCCCTGCGCGATGAGCTGGGCACGATCTTCCGAGACGACGACTTCGCCGACCCGTACCCGAGCCGCGGCCGCCCCGCTGAGTCCCCCTGGCGGCTGGCCCTCGTGACCGTCTTCCAGTTCGCCGAGGGGCTGTCCGACCGCCGCGCCGCCGACGCGGTGCGCGGGCGGATCGACTGGAAGTACGCCCTCGGCCTGGGGCTCGACGACCCCGGCTTCGACGCCTCGGTCCTCTGCGAGTTCCGGGCGCGGCTCGTCGCCGGCTCGGCCGAGGGGCGGCTGCTCGACGCGCTCCTCGATCTCTGCCGCGGGCGCGGCTGGCTGAAGACCCGCGGCCGCCAGCGCACCGACGCGACGCACGTCCTGGCCCGCGTCCGCAACCTCGACCGGCTCGAGTGCGTCGTCGAGACGATGCGCCACGTCCTGAACAGCCTGGCAGCGGCGGACCCAGAGTGGCTCCGCCGTCAGGCCCGGGCGGAGTGGGTCGAGCGCTACGGCCGGCGAGCCGAGGAGTCCCGGCTCCCGGACTCCGAGGAGGGCCGCCGCGCCCCCGCCCGGGAGGTCGGCAAGGACGGCCACGCCCTGCTGGCGGCGGCCTACGACGCCGGCGCCCCGCCCTCGGTCGCGCGATCGCCGGCGGTCGAGACGCTGCGCCGGGTCTGGGTCCAGCACTTCCTGGTCGAGGCCGGCGGGCTGCGTTGGCGGGCCGAGGGTGACGGCATCCCGCCCTCCGCCGCGTCGATCAACTCGCCTCACGACTCCGAGGCCCGGTACGGCAAGAAGCGGTCGACGATCTGGGTGGGCTACAAGGCCCACCTGACCGAGACGTGCGACGACGAGTCGCCCCACCTGGTCGTCCAGGTGACGACCGCGCCGGCGCCGGCGGCCGACGGCGATGCCCTGGCCGGGATCTACGAGCAGCTGGGCCGGAAGGATTCGCTGCCGGGCAAGCACCTAGCGGACACCGGCTACATCGACGCCGAGCTGCTGGTCAGCAGCCGCCGCGACCACGGCGTGGAGCTGATCGGGCCGACGCGGCCGGACTACGGCTGGCAGGCCCTGGCCGGCGGCGGCTTCACGGCGTCGGACTTCGCCATCGACTGGGAGGGCAGCCGGGCCACCTGCCCGGAGGGGCGCGTCAGCTCGGGG
>NZ_CP036429.1:0-54574 GCF_007752535.1 Tautonia plasticadhaerens | reverse complement strand
CGCAGTAGGTCGCCAGCACGCCGCCGGGCCGGAGCACCCGGGCGGCGAGGCCCCCAGGTCGGCCCACTGGCCGTCCTCGACCCAGGCCCGGGAGTACGGCGGGTCGGTCCAGATCGCATCGACGGTCGCGTCACCGATCCGCCCGCCCAGGTCCTGGAACCTCCCCGCCAGGACGCCGGGCTTGCCCTTTGCTGCGACGACCCGGGCGTCGGCCTGCTCCCGCCGCCGGCCCAGCAGGAGCTTCTCGGCGGCCCTCGGGAGAGTTCCCGGCCGGGGGCGTCCTCGCCGAGGGCGTTGAGCAGCTCGGCGGCCCGGGAGGCGGTGACGGGCGTGGTGGCGTAGATGGCGGTCGGGCGGCGGAACGTCTTCCCATTCGCGGATGTGAAACTCCCTACCGGACGGCATCGTCCGGTTGACGAGAACTCACGTCTCCACACGCCGATCGTCGAGTGGGCGAGGCCGAAGATCGAGGCCAGCAGCCGGTCGCTCTGCGGCTTGCGCCTCATCTCGGCCAGTACGAGCCCCTTTAGGGTGGACCGGTCCATCTGCCGGCGGAGGCAGTTGGCCCGCAGACGGTGGTGCCGGCGGTCCTCCTCGGTGTCCAGCCCGGTGACCACCCGCCTCGGGTAGTGGCGGATCCCGAGTTCCCGGCAGATCATGACCCTGGCCCGCCCGTCCAGGACCTCCTCGGTGGCGGCGTCGATCTCGACGGGGACCTGGACCCCCCGCTTGCGGATACCTTCCCTCAGCGACTCATGCCCGTCGGCACTCAGCTCGGGGAGGACATCCGGCGAGGGGTTCGATCCGGGACGCGCCGGGGCATCCTGCTCGGCGTCGGGGGCCGGCCCGCTCCGAGACGACACGCCATCGGCGAGCTGACCCTTCTTCGGAGGCCCGCCGTCCCGGCCCGGCTTCTTCTTCGCGGCGATCACCATCGTAGGTCTCCGGTGGGTTCGGGCTGCCCCGAGGACGACCCGGCCTCCCGGCTCGATCGGCCCGACTCGCGGAGGGAGGGGGGAGGTGCCCTCGCCGTCCCGCCGTCGGGTCGCCCGGCCGCTCGGAGATGGTCCCGGCCCTGGTCCGTCGGGTCCCGGCCCCGGTCGGCCCGGCGACCCCGCGACGAGGACCATGTTGCCGGATCGCCGACGAGGCGGTCCAGACCCGCCGGGTCATCCCCGGGGGAGGAGCCGTCGACTCGTCGGAGGGGGCGTGAGGGTCCGGCCCCCGTCCCCCTGCCCCGGCCGTCGGGTCGCCCGGCCGCGCGCCGTCCTCAGCGGCACGGGGGCGCCGGCAGCAGGTCGTCGACGACCGGCGAGGTCCGCAGGCCTCCCGGCCGCGCCACGGGAATCGTCCGGCCGGGGCCGTAGGCCTGGCGGCGGCGGTAGCCCGGCGCGCCGCCCCGGGTCGGGTCGGTGACGGCCTCGATCCGCCCGGCGGGCGCGGCCGGCGGCGGCCATGCGGTCCGGGCTCAGGCGGGGCGGTTGGCCAGGTCCTCGCGGGCCCAACGCCGGGTCGCCTGCCCCCAGCGGTCGTCGTCCGGCGCATCCGACGTCGCCAGCACGGGCATCACGTCGGCCGCCCACAGGCCCGGCACGACATCGGATCGCCCCTGCTCGTCATACCGGCCGTCGCGGCCGAGCCGGAGGATGCACACCGCCTGGCCGTCGCAGCGCCACAGCTCCGGCACGCCCAGGCCGGCGTACAGCCGCTCGACATCGACCAGGGGTCGTCCGAGGGCGACCTCGATGGCCAGGTCCGGCGGCGGGTGCACGCCGAGGTCGACGGCCGGCACCCGCCGACTCGGGCCGCGGTCGACGTGGGCGACGTAGAAGGCGACCTCGGCGATCTTGCCACGGGCGGCGTCGGGCCGTGCCAGCGTCACTCGCCCGGTCCCGAAGGACGGCACGCCCGTGGCCTTCAAACCGACGAGATCGAGCCGCCCAGTGCGAGGGGCGGGCGAGGGCGCATCAGCCCCGTTTCGAGCCAGGCGTTTGGTGGGGTTGCCGCCGAGGGCGGTGAGGCGGCCGAAGAGGGCGTGGTCGACGCCTCGGAGCCTGATGCGGTCCTCGGCACCTTCGGAGGGGGGCGGTGCCGGTGGCATCTCGGCGATCGACTCGCGCGTGGGGAAGCTCAGCAGCTCCATGTCGCCGTCGAGCCAGGCGAGCCGGGGGATGCGCTTGGGGCCGCGGGGGAGGGCGAGGATCCGGTCGATGAGATCCTCGTCGACGCCGCGCACCAGGATGCGGGTCTCCGGCTGGTCGGCCGGCGGCGGATCCCTCGGGTCGGTTCGGGTGGCCATGATGCTCCTCGGTTCGGCGTCGAGCGATCGAGCGACTCCCGGCGATGTCCGCGCCCGGCTGGCGGAGGCCATCTCGCAGCTCGCCCGTGACGGGGACATTTGTCCAGTAGGACGTCACCAAGGACGGCGTTGCAGACAGTTCCCAACGCGCGAGGATGGGGGGCCGGGCGGCTTCGACTATTTCGAGTATTGCGTCCGTTGCGCGGATCCTCTACAATCGACCCGGGAGCCGATCCCCGTCCCCGGAGGTGGACCATGGCCCGCCGCAGCCCATCGAAGACCCCGGCCACCGCGCGGCCGGCGAGGATGACCGCCTCCTCGCCGCCGAGGCCAGCCGCCGCCTGGCCGCGCCGCACGATCGACAGGCCCGCTTGCAGTTCGGGGCCGCCGGCCGCGACGCCGAGGTCGTCGACCTGCCCGCCGCCGCCCTGCCGCTGCTCCGCCAGCTCCTGGACGGCATCGCTGCCGGCGAGCCGGTGGCCGTCGTCGCCGGCGACGACGAGCTGTCTACCCAGCAGGCCGCCGACCTGCTGGGCGTCTCCCGGCCCTTCCTGGTCGGCCTGCTGGAGCGCGGCGCCATGCCGTTTCGCAAGGTCGGCGCCCACCGCCGCGTCCGGGCGTGCGACCTGGACCACTACCGTCGCCGGGAGGACGCCGAGCGGCTCAAGGCCCTCGGCGAGCTGTCCGCCCAGGCCCAGGAGCTGGGGCTGGGCTACTGATGAGCCCGCCGGTGGTCGTCTTCGACGTCTGCGTCCTCGACCCGGCGCCGCCGGCCTCTTCGATGCCGAGCCGGAGGGGGTGATCGCCGCAGTGTGGACTCAGCAGGCGCAGTTGAAGAGCCCGCCGGTGGGTGTCGAGGAGCTGCTGGGGACGCTGCACCGGCAGGACCTGGCGGTGACGGCGGCCCGGCTGCGGGCGGAGGCCGATCGCCTCGGAACGTTGTCCCGGGGGTTCGCCTCCTGCCTTGGATGGTGAGGTCGTCTCGCCATCCCGGGTGCGGTCGACCGCCGCCACGCCCCGGGAGCCTCACCTCCCATGGGGCGATCCCGGAGGGATCGACACGGTCTCGGGCGGGATGACCGCCCGGGTGGGCAAGTCGTGCGACAGCAATCCCATGCGATCATCCGGACGTCCACCCCGCCGGACATTAATGAAGGAAGACGAGTCGGCCTCATCACGTTCGAATAGCAAGTTTCGCGCCCCTGATCATCACAGTAAATTTTCCCGTGATGTGTCGCCCGGCCGCCGGGGAATCCGACTCGGGTGGCGTCGCGGGGGTTCCCCGTCGACCATCACCCCGCCGGATCGTCGGCCCGTGGCCGGGCCGCTCACCGACCTCCCCGAGAGCCTGACACCATGAGAAACCCCTGCCCCGAGGGTCCGCGGCGACCCCGACGGGCCCTCGTCTGCATCGAGCCGCTCGAATCCCGGGCGCTGCTCTCGACCGTGATGGCCCCGTTCGCCTCCTTCCGGGGGCGGATCGACGGCCCGCGGGGCGCCCCGATCGAAGTCCGGGCGGGTCCGGGCGACTTCGGCCTCGCCGCCGGGGGACGGGTCATCCTCCGGGTCGAGGCCCGGGCCGCCGGCGACGGCACGCTCGACCCCGGGGCGACCCGGGTCGAGTCGCCGACCCCCGGAGGGGCGTGGACACTGACCCGCCGGGCCGACGCCCCCGGGGGCTCGGCCGGCGTCACGGTCGCCTCCGTCCGCCCCGGCGCCCTGCGGCTCCGCCCGGCCGCGGAGGGCGGGACGTCGGGCGACTTCGAGCTGGACGTCTCCCTCGCGGGGGACGTCGACGGCGACGGCCGCGTCGATCGGCCCGACCTGCTCGCCATCCGGGGGCGCCGGGGCGTCCGCCCTCCTCCCCGGGCGAGGCGGGCGGGGCCGACGTCAACGGCGACGGCCGGGTCGGGCTGCTCGACCTGCTGATCGCCTCCCGGAACTTCGGGGCCACCACCGACCTCGGCCCCTGGAGGACTCCGCCGGCATCGACCCGGCGGCGGACCCGGACGGCGACGGCCGGGTGGACGCCGACGAGGTCGACCTCGTCGGCCGGACCGCCCCGGGGGCCTCCGTCCGGCTGGACCTCGGGGGCGACGGGTCGTTCGAGCAGGAGCTGACGGCCGACGCCGATGGCCGATACCGGTTCACCGTCCCCTGGGCCGGGGCCAATGTGTTCGCGGTCGAGGCGGCCGACACCTTCGGCCAGGTCGCCGAGGCCGGATCACCGTGGATCGGGGCGCGGACGCCCCCCGCGTCTCGGCCTCCTTCGACTTCTCGGAGGGGGAGGGGCTGGGAGCCGGCTTTGCCGAACTGCCCTCGAGCCGGACGAGGCCTACGAGCTGGAGTCCGGGATCCGCCCCTGCGTCCGAACTGGGCACTGACGGGACGGGCTACCTGCTCCAGGGCCACAACCGATCCGACGATGTCTTCATGTTCCTGAAGCGGAGCCTCGGGGCGGCCGACGGCGTCGTGCCCGGCCAGGCCTACGAGGTGAGGTTCACCATCAGGTTCGCCTCCGACGCCCCGAGCGGGGTTCGGGATCGGCGGCTCGCCCGGCGAGTCGGTCACCCTGAAGGCCGGCCCGGGGCGGAGGAACCGGTGGCCGTCCCGCAGGACGACGGCTCCCTGGGTTGAACTGGACAAGGGCAACCAGACCGTCGGCGCCCGGCGGCCTCGGTGGCGGGCACCATCGCCAACGGGGAGGAGCCGGTCGAGTCCGGCCCGCAGCCGTACGCCCGGTGACGGTGGAGCACACCCACACGGTCCCCGCCCGGGCCGACTCCGATGGCGACCTCTGGCTGCTCTCGGCACCGACTCGGGCTTCGAGGGCCTCACTGCGATCTACTACCGGCAGATCGACGTGGAACTCGTCCCGTCTCGGGGTGATGCCCCGCCCTGCCTCGGTGTCATGACCACCCCGCCCCCGCGACTCTCCGGGGGCGGGGCCCGGCGGATCGGGCCGGACGCCGGCCGATCGCCCGAGACCCCGCTCGCCGATCGGATCGGCGAGGACGGGCCAGATGCGCCCGGGGGTCGCCGCCCGGCCCGATCCGAGGGTCGCGAGGGGCCGCGATCGCGGCCCGGGGCCGGGCTCGTACGCACGATCGTCCGCAAGGATCCGCAATCGACGGAGCATGCCATGCCTCTCCTCAGGACGGACATCCTCGGCCGGGGACGACCGCGTCCGGCGCGAGCCGGCCGGCGTCGGTCGGCGCTCGGCTTCGACCGGATGGAGCCCCGGGCCTGCTGAGCACCCTCACCGTCACCAGCGACCTCGACTCGGGGCCGGGCTCGCTCCGGCAGGCGATCGTCGACGCCGAGGACGGCGACACGATCGCCTTCGACGAGGCGCTCGCCGGCCGGGCCATCGTGCTGGCCGGCGGCGAGCTGGTCCTCGACGAGGACCTCACGATCGTCGGCCTGGGCGCCGACCTGCTGGCCGTCGACGGGGCGGGCCGGTCTCGGGCCTTCCGGGTGACCGCGGGCGCCGAGGTCACGATCGAGGACCTGGCGATCATCAACGGGGCCGCCGGGGTCGGCGGCGGGATCCTCGTCGACGGGGGCGCATTGACGCTCGTCGATTCGCTGCTGGGCGGCAACCGGGCCGTCGGCGGCGAGCCCGGGGCCGACGGCCTGGGCGGGGCCGTCGCCGTCATGGGCGAGGGCGCCTCGCTGGCCGTCGACACGAGCACCTTCCTCTTCAACCGGGCCGAGGGCGCCCGGGGCCCGGACGGCGGCGATGACTTCTCCAACGGCACGGGGGGCTCCGGGCTGGGGGGCGCCATCTTCGCCGGGGCGGGCACGACACCCGCGTCGTCGACGGGTTCTTCGGGGGCAACCTCGCCCTCGGGGGCCGGGGCGGCGACGGCGGGACGGGGGTGGCCAACGGCTTCGGCGGGCTCGGCGGGGGCGGCGGCATCGCGGTCGTCGGCGCCGGGGCCTCGCTGGTCGTCGAGGGGGGCCAGTTCATCGACTCCGAGGCGCGGGGCGGCGACGGCGGGGCCGGGGCCGACCTGGCCAACGGGATCGGCGGCCAGGGGGCCGGCGGCGCCATCCGGGTCTTCGGGGACTTCGGCGAGGCGTCGCTGGAGGTCGAGGGGACTCGTTCCTCAACTGCCGGGCCATCGGCGGCGACGGCATCGACGGCGGCCCGCTGACGGCCCAGAACGGCGACGGCGGCTCGGGCACGGGGGGCGCCGTCGACGCCCAGGGCGCGGCCGTCACCCTGACCAACGGCGAGTTCCTCGGCAACGAGGCCGTCGGGGGCGCCGGTGGCGAGGGCGAGGACGGCGCCTTGCGGGCCGGCCAGGGGGGGATCGCCCTCGGGGCGCCGTGCTGACGGCGACCGGATCGCTGACGGTCTCCGGAGGCGTCTTCGAGGGGAACCGCGCCCTCGGCGGCGGGGGCGGCGCCGGCGGGCGCGGCACCGACGGCGGCCTCGGCGGCGAGGGCTGGGCCGGGGCCCTCTTCTCGGACTACATGGAGGTGACGATCGCCGGCGCCGAGCTGATCCGCAACGAGGCCCTCGGCGGTGCCGGCGGGCTGGGCGGCCTCGGCGGCGACGGGGGGATCGGCGGCGAGGCCCGGGGCGGGGCCCTGCTGGTGAGCGGGTCGGTCAGCGGCCCGATGACGGTCTCGTCCTCGTCCTTCGTCCGCAACCGGGCCGTCGGCGGCCGGGGCGGTGACGGCGGCCGGGGCGGCGACGGCGGCCTCGGCGGCGATTCGACCGGCGGCGGGCTCTATTACCAGGGGACCGACCAGGCGCCCCTCTCCCCTGATCGACGCCGCCCTGGAGAACAACGAGGCCGTCGGGGGCGACGGGGCGACGGCGGTCGTGCGGGCGACGGCGGCGACGGGGGCACGGCCCGGGGCGGCGGCCTCGCAGCCTTCGGGCCGCCCCGGCTCAAGCCGCTCGACGACGGCGACGACGACGGGGACGACTTCCCCTACGGCCGGGTGAGGATCGAGGGGAGCCTCGTCCGGTCGACCTCGCCGGCGGCGGCGGCGGGGGCGACGGCGGCCTGGCGGGCGACGGTGGGGACGGCGGCGACGCCCTCGGCGGCGGCCTCTTCGTCCACGAGGACGCGAAGCTCCGGGCGGTCGACACCCTCATCACCGCCAACGTCTCCGGGCGTGGCCTCTTCGGCTACGGCGGCCACGGCGGCCGGGCCGGCACCTACGGCGAGGGCGCCGGCGGCGGCCTCTCCCTCGGCGGGCCGGGCTCTTGCCTCGGCGAGGACACCAAGGTGGCCGCCAACGTCGCGAGCGATCGCGACCCGGAGATCTCGGGACCGATCGGGATGTGCTCCTGAGCGGGATCCGGCCGCCCGCGGCCCGGCCACGGGCCGCGGGCGAGCCGGCATGGGTGTGCCGGCCGCGGCCGGTCCGCGACGTCGACTCCGAGGGCGTGGAGGGGCTTCAGGAGCCGGGGCAGTCTGGTGCGACCGGAGGAGACTGCCCATCGACCGGGTCCGTTCGACGTCACGTCGTGCGCCGGCGGAGCTGACCCGTCGGCCGAGCCTGGACCCCAACCAGGCCGAGCGATAGGCTGTGGTGGTTCGGATCACCCTCGGTCGGCTGTCGGTCTCCGGCCGCGTTGTGCCGGCGCCCCCTCTCACGAGACGGCCATCCCATCCATCCCGAGACCAGACCGCATGGATCACCAGCCCCGGTCCCTGAGTTCCGATTGGCCCGCCCTGCCTTATCGGGACTGGGCGACGACCGCCTCGGCCCTCCACCTCTGGACCCAGGTCGTCGGCAAGATCCGCCTGGTCCAGGCCCCCTGGACCAACCACTCCTGGCACGTCCCGCTGTACCTGTCGGCCCGGGGCCTGACGACCTCGCCGATCCCCTACGGCGGGGCCATCTTCGAGCTAACCTTCGACTTCCTCGACCAGGAGTTGGTGATCCAGTCGGCGGCCGGCGATCGGCGTGCCGTCCCGCTGCGGAGCCAGTCCGTGGCGGAGTTCTACCGGGCGGTGATGGACGGGACCCGTGCGATCGGGGTCGACGTGCCCATCTCTACCGTGCCGAGCGAGCTGGCCGACGGCATCCCCTTCGAGGAGGACACCGAGCACCGGGAATACGACCCCCGGGCCGCGACGAGGTTCTGGCGGGCTCTGCTCCAGATGGACCGGGTCTTCAAGGAGTTCCGGGCGCGGTTCATCGGCAAGGCCAGTCCGGTGCATTTCTTCTGGGGCAGCTTCGACCTGGCCGTCACGCGGTTCTCCGGCCGGGCCGCGCCGCCGCACCCGGCGGGCATCCCGAACCTCCCGGACTGGGTCGCCCGGGAGGCCTACTCGCACGAGGTCAGCAGCGCCGGGTTCTGGCCGGGGGGCCCGTCGAGCGACGCGGTGTTCTACTCGTACGCCTACCCGCCTCCCGACGGCTTCGCCGCCGCCCCCGTCCGCCCGGCCGGAGCCCGTTGGGATGATCAGCTCGGGGAGTTCGTGCTCCCCTACGAGGCGGTCCGGACCTCGACCTCGCCGGACGAGACGCTGCTGGAGTTCCTCCAGAGCACCTATGAGGCGGCCGCCGACCGGGCCTCCTGGGACCGAGCGGGGCTGGAGCGTGTCCTGCCGCCCCTCAATCGACACGGCTGAGGGGGGTCGCGATCAGCCCGGTGGGCACGACTGCCTCGGACGCCGCACCGGGTCAGCAGGAGTCCGGGTTTGGGAGATCAGGTCGGCCGGCGTCTCATGGCGGACGCCGGTCACTGTGGGTCGGGATGCCGCCGGCGTCCTTGAGTCGCCCCGGGGCCGCGACGCGGCCCCGGTCGCGGCGAGGGGCCGCAGCCGCCCCCCAGATGTACCGGGAGACGCAAGGGAAGTCGATGAGCCGGAAGACGGCGTGCCGCTCGAGGTCCCGGGGCCTGGCATCACGTGAGGGGCGTGCTGTACGGATGGGGTCATCCGAGCCGCCGCGGCGCGACGTCCGACCACCGTTGGGTCGCAGCCATCGGACGGCCAGTGAGGACCGCTCACCGATGACCTCGTTTTCTGCCCGCAGAGACGCAGTCTGCGCCAGGACGAGGGGGCGGGCCGTCGCGGATGCGTCCGTCGAGCCGTCATGCGATAATCCAGGCGGTGTGTGGTCACCGGGACCCGGCCCCGAGGGCGGGGTCGGACGGGCCGGGCGGCCGGCACCGATCGGAGCCGCGCCATGGCCGCCGCCGACCGCGACCTCCTCTTCGGCCTGCTCGCCCTCCAGAATGGGCTGATCGACCAAGGCCAGCTGGTTGCCGCCTTCCAGGCCTGGACGCGCGACAAGGCCCGCTCGCTGGCCGAGCACCTGATCGACCGCGGCGACCTCGACGCTGAGGCACGCTCGGGCGTCGAGGCGATGGTCGCCCTGCACCTGAAGCAACACGCCAGCGACGCGGAGAAGAGCCTCGCCTCGCTGCCCGTCGGACGCTCCACCCGCGAGCGGCTCGAGGCCCTCAAGGACCCGGACCTGACGGCCACCATCGCCCACGTCGGCAGCGGCTCCGGCCCCTCCGAGGCCGACGCCGAGGCCACGACGACCTTCGCCGTCGGCTCGACCACTGCCGACGGCCAGCGCTTCCGTGTCCTGCGGCCGCACGCCCGCGGCGGCCTAGGGGCGGTCTTCGTGGCGCTGGACGGGGAGCTCAACCGCGAGGTGGCGCTGAAGCGCATCCTCGACCACCACGCCGACGACCCGACCAGCCGCCAGCGCTTTCTGCTGGAGGCCGAGATCACCGGGGGCCTGGAGCACCCGGGCATCGTCCCGGTCTACGGCCTGGGCGCGCATGCCGACGGCCGCCCCTACTACGCCATGCGGCTCATCCGCGGCGACAGCCTCAAGGACGCCATCGAGCGGTTCTATTCCGACGGGCGGGCGGAGGCCGATGCCGGCGTCCGGTCGCTGGCCTTGCGCAAGTTGCTGCGTCGGTTCCTGGACGTCTGCAACGCCATCGGGTACGCCCACAGCCGGGGCGTGCTGCACCGGGACATCAAGCCGGGCAACGTCGTCGTCGGCAAGCACGGCGAGACCCTGGTCGTCGACTGGGGCCTGGCCAAGCCGACCGGCCGGTCGGACCCATCGTCGTGTGAGAGAACGCTGATGCCGTTCTCAGCCAGCGGCTCGGCCGAGACGCTGCCCGGCAGCGCCCTGGGTACGCCGGCCTACATGAGCCCCGAGCAGGCCGCCGGCGACCTGGACCAGTTCGGACCGGCCATTGACGTCTACTCGCTCGGCGCCACGCTCTATTGCCTACTCACGGGCAAGGCCCCGTTCGAGGGGGATGATCCCGGCGCCGTCCTCCGGCGCGTGCAGCAGGGCGACTTTCCGCCACCACGTCAGCTCGACCCGTCGACCGACAAGGCCTTGGAAGCCGTCTGCCTGAAGGCCATGGCCTTGAATCCAGCGGATCGCTATCCGACGGCCCGGGCCCTGGCCGAGGACCTCGACCGCTGGCTGGCCGACGAGCCGGTGACGGCCTGGCGCGAATCGATCTCCCTCCGGGCACGGCGGTGGGCGCGGCGGAATCGCACGGTGGCGGCGGCCGCGACCGTGGCGCTGGTCGTCGGTCTGGTCGGGTTGGCGGCCGTCGCGGCCGTCCAGGCGCGGGCCAACGGCCAGCTGCGGCTGGCCAACTGGGCGACGAACCTGGCGTTGGTGGCCACCAGGAAGGCGCAGGCCGAGACCGCCGCGGCACTGGATCAGTCGGAGGAATCCCGCGAGCAGGCCGAGGCGGCCGTCGACTTCCTGGTGGAAGCGTTCCGCAGTCCGGACCCCTGGCTGGACGGTCGTCAGGTGAAGATCGCTGACGTCCTCGACCGGGCCGCTGAGCGGCTCGATAAGGAATTCGCCGGCTCCCAGGTAACCCGGGGGAAGCTGCTCGACGCGCTGGGTCTGACGTTCCAGGGGCTGGGCCTGTATGTCAAGGCAGTGGACCTCCACTCGAAGGCACGCGATGCCTGCGTGTCCGCTTTGGGCCCCCAGGATCCATACACCCTACTCGTCTGCAACAATCTTGCCCATGCCTATATATTCGCAGGGCGTCTGGACGAGGCGATCCCCCTGACCGAAACGACGCTGGCAGTCCGAGAGGAGAAATTCGGCCCGGAGCACGAGGACACGCTCGTCAGCCGCGCAAATCTTGCGCTGGCCTACCAGATGACCGGACGGACGGCCGAGTCAATCCCCTTGTTCAGGGGGACGCTCAAGACCATGGAATCAACGCTGGGCCCCGATCACGACGGCACGCTGGCCGTCCGCAACGATCTGGCCAATGCCCTCATGGTCGCCGGAATCACCGAGGAGGCGGCCCGATTGTTTAGGTTGACGCTCGAACTCCGGGAGGCGAAGCGCGGGCCTGACCACCCGGATACGCTCGTCAGCCGCGCGAACCTCGCCTGGGCCTACCAGGAGACCGGACGGACGGCCGAGGCGATCCCGCTGTACGAGGAGACCCTCGAGACGATGGAAGCGAAGCCGGACTTGGGCCCCGACCACCACTACACCCTCTGGTGCCGCTCCAGCCTCGCCACGGCATTCGCGTCGGTCCGGAACTGGGAAACGGCCGAGCGCCTGTTCCAAGAAACGGTGGATCGGCGCCGCAGCGTCGATAAGCCGGACAGTCCCTTCCTGGCGGGTGACCTCGCCGAACTCGGACGACTCTTGCTCCGGTAGGAAAAGTGGTCGGAGGCCGAACCGATGCTCCGCGAGTGCCTGGCCATCCGTACGAAAGCGACGCCCGACGACTGGACGCGGTACGACGCGACGGGTCTGCTCGGCGGGTCTCTGCTAGGCCAGGGCCAGTACGGGGAGGCCGAGCCGATGGTGGTCCGCGGCTACCGGGGGATGAAGGAACGCGAGTCGCAAATCACCGTACCAGACCGATACCGGCTGCGGGAGTCGGCCATGAGGGTGATCCGCCTCTATGAGGCGTGGGACAAGCCCAAGGACGCGACGGAGTGGAAAGCGAGGCTGGGCATCCCCGACCTGCCCACAGAGGTCTTCGCCCGGCCTTGAGCCTCCGGACCGGGTCTCCTCATAATTGATCTTCCGCTCGCGCGGTGCGAGGTCAGAACACACTGGGACTGCGACCCCTGCGGCCCCATGCCGAGTGCGTTTCCCGCCCCCAAAGACGCACCTGCTGTCGATCCCGCGGAAATCCCAGGGGATTGTTGCCCACGCCGCTGCCGAACGGTCCGGAATCGGCACGGAACGGGCTCGTTTCTGCGGAGGATCATCCGTCCTCGATCATGGCGGATCCACCGACATCGCAACGAGAAGCGTCGAGCTCACCGCACGGCGGGGCGCCCAACGGCCGCGCCTCCGCTCACGGTCCACGCAGCCGGATCGCCTCCCGCATCGCCCTCCGAGACAAACGGGGCCGGGTGTGCCGGGCGGACTTCGCCCACTCCCGACTCCGCGGGGGGCCTTGATCGCGGTCCGGGGCATGAGGACAATATCCTCATCGCCCGATTCTCAGGCATTCGGGCATTCCTCACCTCGGACCCGGGTCGACCTCATATGCCCCCGGCCAAGAACGCCGGCTCGAGACGCAACCCCCCGACGTCGACGACGCGGCCGCCGGCCGACGAGGGGCCGCCCATGGCCCCCGAGCCCAGCCGCGTGGGCAAGCGGGGCGCCGTGGTCATCCCCGCGGCGCTTCGCCGCCGCTACGGCATCGAGGAGGGCTCGCTCGTCGTCGCCGAGGCCCGCGAGGGCGGCATCCTCATCCGCCCGGCGGTGGTCCTCCCCGTCGAGGTCTACACCCCCGAGCGCAAGGCCCAGTTCCTCCTCTCCAACGCCGTCGACGCGGACGACTACGCCGCGGCGCGCCGGGCCGTGCAGGCGATG
The DNA here is from genome assembly GCF_007752535.1 of Tautonia plasticadhaerens. Lineage (GTDB taxonomy): Bacteria > Planctomycetota > Planctomycetia > Isosphaerales > Isosphaeraceae > Tautonia > Tautonia plasticadhaerens. Next base: position 41,442 of record NZ_CP036429.1, on the reverse strand, counting down.
GGCCTGGACCCCGACGCGGTCCCCCACTACAAGCCCGACGGCGCCTGAGCCGTGGACCGCGTGTTCCTCGACGCCAACGTGCTCTTCGCCGCCGCCTGGCGCCCCGACGCCGCCCTGAGGAGGCTCTGGGGACTCGAGGAAATCGAGCTGCTATCGTCGGGCTACGCCGCCGATGAGGCCCGGCGGAATTTGGAGGAGCCGGCGCAGCGTGGTCGGCTGACGCGGCTGCTGCGGCGGGTCCGGCTGGTCGAGGCCGAGCACTTCACGCTGCCGCGTGGGGTCCGGCTGCCGGAGAAGGACGTGCCGGTGCTGCTAGCGGCGATCGACGGCGGGGCGACGCACCTGCTGACTGGCGATCGGGAGCACTTCGGGGCCTACTACGGCCAGCGGGTGGCGGGTGTCTTGATCCTCCCCCCTGCGGAGTATCCGCCCCTGGGCCCGTCTCCTGGGACGGAGACCTCTCCGGCGGGAGCTTGATCAAGCCCCCATCGAAGAGGACCCGATCGGCCCAGGTCGCGGGGTACTGACCTCGGTGCTTCGCGATCTGCCCCAATTGACGCAGGCGAGTGCAAGATTATTGGCCAGCGCGGGGGACGGGCTACGGCCCGACCCGGTCTCCGACGGCCGCCCGGCGTGACCCTGGGGCCACGCCAGGCGGCCGGACTGTTCCCGAAGGTACCCGAGGTTCTGCACGTCCAACAGGCCGTCGGATGATCAATCCAGGGGCCAGCTCTTAATCCGCTCACCGTAGAGCTTCTCAAGGCTGGCCAGGTCGCGGATTTCCATCGACCCGTTCTCGAAGAAGACGATGAATTTGTCGCCGACGTTGGGGTTGCCGAGCACCACCTCTCCCTTGATGACCTTCCAGTGCTCGTCGTTGGCCCCGTGCTGGAAGAGGTTCAGGGCCGAGTCGACCGCGGCGTTGATCCGGGCGATGAACGGCGACGGGGCCGTCTTGTCGCCCGTCGATCGCGGGATCCACTTGCCGGGGACCACAGTCGACTCGTCGTAGACGCCCATGAGGTCGTAATCGCTGTAGAACCGGTTGCCCTGCGTGTCCTCGATGAAGCTGGCCTTATGCAGGTTACCCTGCGCATCCCTGGCGCTCCCTTCCCGGAGCACATAGCCCGTATCCTTGCCGCCCTGCCCCTGTCCGAATATGCGCCCGTCGTCGGCGACGACAAACTCGGTCCGCTTGCCGGCCGCGTCGACGAGCGTGCCGTCGGGCGACTTGCCGCCGGTGACCAGGCCTAGCTCCTTGTGCGACTTGAACGACAGGCTGTCCGGCTTCGGCAGGTACCGGCCCTTCTCGTGGACCTGCCCCTGCCACTTCAGGCTATTCTTGTTCGACGCACGCACAACGATCATCGACTGCTCGGAGCGTGCGAACTTCTTGAGGGCCGTGGCGTGCTTCGCCTGTATGCCCGCCTCGACCAGCTGGTCGGGGAGCCCCTTGATGGCCTTCAAACCCTTTTCGGCGACCTCAGCCACGGACTGCGCTCCCTCCGATTCAAGCTTCTGGACCACCTTGGCGTCGAGCTTGGCCACCTGCTTGCCCTTCGGCCCGAATGGCACCAGCTCGCCCAGCTTGCCGAACAGGCGGCCGGCGCCCATCGCGAGGACGTCGAGCAGCACGGCGGCCCCCTCGACGACCGCGCCTTGCACGTCGCCCTCCTTGGCGTATATGTATGTGTTTCCGGCGCTCATGAAGAACCCGATCCCGGGCACCGCCATGCCGAAGAGGCCCTCGGCGTCCTCCTTGGAGATTCGGGAGGCCTCGCCGATCCCCTTGATGGCCTCATACGTCCGGAGCTTCCGGAGCTGCTCGACCTCCCGGGCCCGGTCCTTCTCCGCCTGGTAGACGACATACGCCTCACGCCACTTGTCCAGCGCGGACTGGCCCTCGCGCCTCGTGGCGTCCACCTTCCGGAAGAGATTGGCGTCCAGCTTCTCGTCCAGGGGCACCGTTTTCGGCTCGCTCCGCGGGCCCTCCTTGACCGTGATGCGAGCCCCCCATTTGGCCGCCGTCGCCTTCGTCACGCTCTCGGGGAGGCGGAGCCCTTGCTCGATCTTCAGGCCTTGCGAGGTGATCGTCTCAAACGACCGGGTCCAGACCTGGCTCCTCAACGCCTGGATCTTCAACTCGGAGCCCATCGCCTCGCGCAAGGTGCCGACGGCCTTGGGGTACACGATCGACCAGGTTCCGCCGGCGCCGAGTTAGATATCAATGAATTAATCATGTATAAAATTATGATTACCGAAAGCTTCTCGGTTGCGATTCTGCCGCTCAAATTGTTGCTGGAGCGTGACCCCATACTCTTCTTGGTACCATTGGGGGAACACTCGATAAGCCTCCATTATGTCCGTCTGCCGCGCGATCTCCCGGCCGACCCGCGCGTCGAAGTCGGGCCTGGTCTCCCCGTTGTCGTCGATAGGCTGGTCTGCTGAGTTGAACTTCTGGAACGTCACCTCGACCTCGGTCTCGCCATCGTAGGTTTCGATCATGTCGAGCCCGAGGACGTACCCGTCGTCGTCCGCGTACAGCCCAGCCGAGGCCATGACGTATTCCAGCGGGAATCCCCGCCTCTGCTCCGCCGCAGAGGGCTCGTAGACGATTGGGGTCGCCGTCCCGCCCCTGTCGGCCCCGCTCCCGCCGGCCTCGCCCCCCTCCTTGGCCGGGTCGTAGCGTTCGTCGTAGAAGATAGGCCAAGGGCCGGGCGGAATGAGCGGTTTCGTGATGGACACTTTGCGCTTCTGCATCCATCCCCGCTCTTCATCCTTGATCTCGACGGTGAAGGTGTTCTCCCATCTCCTCGTGCCTCAAATTCAATACCGTACATGCGGGCCGATCGACCGATCATAATCCCTTGATCGTTTTTGCCGCGAGTCGGGAAGTACCTGCTGGCGATGACCTCTCCGGCTTGCTCTACGCTGATGCGGATCCCCCACAGCTGATTGTCGACGTCCGAGAAGCGTGCCTGGAGGATGTGCGGGAATATGGAGGTCGCACTTTCGGCATGGCTGACATCGATCTGGAATAGATGCGTTGACGTTTCGTTGTGCCACTTAACCCAGTGGAGCGGGTCGGATTGTTTGACCGCAATCCAGCGATCTTCTGCCCACTCGCCGGCATCCTGAAGGCTCACGATCAACGCATCCCAGGCATCCCGGCCGGCCGAGCCGACGGCGTTGCCTAGTGCGGTCTCAAGCGACTTGTTGTGTGATCGGGTCCGATGGCTCGCAGCCGTAGTAGACGCAGACCCGCTCCACGACCTCGGCCGCCGTCAGCTTCCGCTGCGGCTCGACGAGGGCCCGCTTGCCGTGGACCCACTTCGGCTCGATGGCGTTGAGCCACGGGGCCTTCACCGGCAGCCGGCAGGCGACGGTCCTTAGTGCTACTCCGTTAAATCATACGAACGATCGACTGCTGCGGTTCGTACCGAGGGTATGAACCGGACCTACACCCCCGACTTAAACCCCGACGTCCTCGACCGCCTCGCCGCGTATGCCGCCTCCTTCCGCGCCGACTTCAACCGGCCCCGCCAGGCCGCCTGGTGCGGCGTCTACCTCCGCGGCCTGGTCCAGGACGGGGACCGCAAGAGCGTCGAGCCGATGGCCGCCCGCGTCCCCCTGTCGGAGGGGCTCGACGTCGCCGACCCCGACCAGGCCCTGCAGCAGTTCCTCGGCCAGAGCACCTGGGACGAGCAAGCGGTCCTGAGCCGCTACCGGGCCACGATGGCGGCGAAGTTCGCCGACCCGGCCGGCATCTTCGTGATCGATGACACCACCTTCCCCAAGCAGGGCACGCACTCCGTCGGCGTGCAGCGGCAGTACTGCGGCGCCCTGGGCAAGAAGGCCAACTGCCAGTGCGCCGTCAGCGTCCACTACGTCGCCCCGAGGGGGCACTACCCGCTGAACATGCGGCTCTACCTCCCGGAGGGCTGGCTGGCCGACCCGAAGCGACTGGATAAGGCCAAGGTGCCCGAGGCCGAGCGGCGGTCGCTGACCAAGGGTCAGATCGCCCTGGAGTTGCTCGACCGCATCCGCGCCGAAGGGCTGCCGGGCGGGCTCGTCGTGGCCGACAGCGGCTACGGCGTCTCGGGCCCGTTCCGCGACGGCCTGGCCGAGCGGGGCCTGCACTACGTCGTCGGCGTGACCGACGAGATGCTGGTCTTCACCGAGGAGCCGAGGTGGGACGAGCCCAAGGCCGGGACGGGCGGGCGGCCGCAGAAGCGGCGTCGCCTGGCCGAGGGCTCGCCCCGGCCGGTGGGCCTGAAGGAGCTGGCGGCGCGGACGCCGCGCCGGAAGGTGACGTGGCGGGAGGGGACCAAGGGCCCGATGTGGGGCCGATTCGCCTGGCTGCGCGTTTGGCCGGGCCAGGGATGGGCGACAGGCGATTGCGCCGGGGCGGAGCCGATCTGGCTGCTGATCGAGGAGCAGGCCGACGGCAAGCTGAAGTACGCCTTCAGCAACCTCCCGGCCGATACCAGCCGGATCCGCGCGGTGCGCCTGTGGCGGAGTCGCTGGCCGGTGGAGCTCGGGTACCAGCAGATGAAGGAGGAACTGGGGCTGGACCACCACGAGGGCCGCTCGTGGCGGGGCTTCCACCATCACGCCTGCCTGGTGATGTTGGCCTTCGGGTTCCTCACCCTGGAGCGACGCCGAGCCCGTCGGGGGCGATCCCGGCCGGGCAAAAAGGGGGAGGCCGAGCGCCGGTGATCACGGTGCCGGCGATCCGCCGGGCGTTGCAGCGGCTGCTGGCGCCGGTCAGCCGGCCGGACTGCGCGCACTGCCGGCCCTGGCTCACCCGCTCCAAGACCAAGCTAACGGAGTAGTATTAGAAGCCCTGACAAAACCGTGTGGCATGGAGTTTGCGCCCTGGTGCTGTTTTCCTCCGAACCGAAGGAGACACCACCATGGCGAGCGCCCACATGCCGGACGAGTTCTTCGATCTGGTTGCCCACCACCTGCCGCCGGAACCGGCCATCGGCCCCTACGGCGGGCGTCCGCCGATCGGGCACCGGGTCGCCCTGCGTGTCATCTGGTTCGTCCTGGCCACCGGCAATCGCTGGGAGGATGTCCCGCAGGAACTCGGCTGCTCAGGTCGCACCGCCCATCGCCGGCTGCGGGCCTGGGAGGAGGCCGGCATCTGGGACCGCCTCCATGCCGACCTGCTGAGGCTGCTCCGCAAGGCTGGCAAGCTGGAGACCGACACGGTGGTCGTCGACGGCGTGACGGTGCGGGCCTTCGGCGGCGGCGAGGCGACCGGCCCGAGCCCCGTCGACCGCAGCAGGAAGGGCACGAAGCACACGGTGATGGTCAGTCGCACCGGAGTGCCGCTGGCGATCCGCACCGCCGGGGCCAACGAGAGCGACCACCGCCAGATCATCCCGCTGGTGCTCGACTTCCCGAGCGTCGCCGGCAAACCGGGCAGGCCGAAGCAGTTGCCGGATGACCTGTATGCCGACCGGGGCTACGACAGCGAGGGGACGAGGGCGTTACTGCGTTGGATGGGCATCGAGCCGCACATCGCCAAGCGTCGGACACCGCACGGCAGCGGGCTGGGCAAGGTCCGCTGGGTGGTGGAGCGGACGATCGGCTGGATCAAGGGCCTGCGGCGGATGCGGGTGCGGTACGACCGGCTGGGGGTGATCCAGGACGCCTGGACGACCCTGGCGGCCTGTGTCATCTGCTTCCGTATCCTCCACCAGGATGTGATGTGATTCACCCGGTTTTGTCAGGGCTTCTTACGCCCCCCTCGGCCTTCGCCCGGCGGTCGTGCGCCTTGATCCGGGACCGGGCCCGCTTGCCGACGTGCCAGGCGGCGTTGTCCCAGACCGGCGGCAGGGCCGTCTTGCCCTCGGCGGCCAGCCGCTCGCGGGCCCACGCGAGGAAGTCCTCGGTCACCTGGCTGACCGGCCGGCCCCGGACGAACCGCAGCAGCATCCCCCCGGTCTCGCCGCGCAGCAGGCCGTAGCAGGCCGGCGCCTGCCGCGCAGCAGGCCGTAGCAGGCCGGCGCCTCGGGGTCGGGGTCGGGGTCGGGGTCGGTGGCCGGCTCGTGCAGCCGCAGCGGCTCGCCGCCGGCCCAGGCGTGCAGGCCCGGCCGGGCCAGGCGGCTCCACCAGACCTCGCCCTGGAAGCCGAGCACCCAGCCCGGATGGGCCTCCGCCAGGCGGATCAGGCGGTCGCGTGCCCCTGCTATGAGGCCGGTTGTCAAGGGGCGAGATGCGGAGCCCGAGGCGTGGGAGGATCGGCCTGCTCTTCGTGCTCGGGGCACGGGTTAGGGTCTGCGATCGCGAACGAGGGCCGCCCTCTTCTTCCGCGGGCCTCAGCCCGCCGGGGGCGCGACGCGGTCACCTCACTCGCAGATCCTCACTGGCTCGGGGTCGTCCTGCCCCACTCGACGGTCGCTCGGGCAGGGGTCGCGGCCGCGAACCGGGCCGCTCCGGGGTTGCCGGGGCCGGGCCGGGCCGCCAGGCGGCCGCCCGGTAGGGCTCACCGCTGAGGCTCAGCCGCCACAGCAGGATCGCCAGACGCCGGGCCATCCCCGCGATGGCCTTCTTGCCGTTGCCGGTCGTGGCGACCAGCCGGCGGTATCGCGCCTTCGCCGCCTCATCGCCGGCGACCCACCTCCGGGCCGCCTCGACGGGCGCCGTCCGCAGCCGGGCGTTGCCCGACTTCAGCCGCCGCCCCTCGCGGCGCGTCGGGCCGCCCTGCGAGACCTGCGGCGCCAGCCCGATCACCCGCGCCACCTGGCCGCCGTCGCGGAACCGGGCCGGGTCGTGCAGCTCGACGCGGGAGGTCATCGCCGTGATCGGCCCCACCCCGGGCGCCGTCCGCGGCGTCGCGACCGTCTCGCGATGGCGGCCCGCCCCGGCCGACTCCTCCAGGCGTCGGGGGGCGCGGGCCACCCGCTCCCGATCATGCTGCCGCTCGTCGAGCATCACGTCCGGGCGGAGCCGCGGCTCGGGGGTCAGCTCCAGCCGGCGAGGGGCGTCGACCGACGCGGCCGTCCAGCGGGTCAGCCCCGCCGGCTCGGCGATGCCATGCTGGAGGAGGAACGCCTGGACCTGTTGCTGGGCCGCGCGGAGCTTGCGGGCCAGCTGCTCACGCAGCCGCAGGACCCGGCGGTCGGCTCCCTCCCGCTCCTCGGGGACGCGCACGGGTTGGAGCGGCCCCTTCCGGGCGAAGACGGCCAGCTTGCGGCGGTCGAGCCGGTCGCTCTCGGCCTCGGGGCCCGGCATGGTGGGGGTCTTCGACGGGGCGATCACCCCGGCTCGCAGCCCGGAGGACCTGAGCCGTCGGGCCAGCGTGAAGCCGGTCGGACCGGCCTCGTAGACGACCCGGGCGACTTGCGAGCCGATGGGCTTGGGCCGCTCGCTGAGCGACTCGGGGTCGGCGGGCGGGGTCCGGGAGGCGACGAGGCCCCGCAGGTCGGTGACGACGGCGACGTGGTGGCTGGCCTTGTGGACGTCGACGCCGACGTGGGCCGTCTCGCCGGAGTCGAGGCGGGGCGTCGAGGACGTCGAGGAGTTCGGGCGGACGAAGCGGACCTTCTTCTTGGTGGTGGTGGTCATGGCCGAGGTCTCCGGGAAGGGGACGAGCGTGTCACTCGCTCAAGCCTGCCTCCCGAACGGCTCCGGCCTTCATGCTCTCTCCTTGCGCAGATATGAGGGGCCGGGGCTGGTGATCCAGTCCTCGGCCCGTCTCCAGCCGACGCCGAGGCGCTCCAGGGCCTGGCGGATCGCCTCCCCGCTGACGAGCCGGGCGGTGAGGCCCTCGGCGAAGGCCGCCCCGGCGGCCGGCTCCGGGGTCCACAACGAGGTCGGCTCGCCGAAGTCGCGGGGGCTGCGGTGCAGCAGGGCCCGCGGCCGCTCGCACCCGGCGTCGTCGATCCCGGGGCGGGCCGACGCGGGGCGGTGGGACTTCTCGCGCAGGCAGTCGGTGCCCTCGGCGGCGAAGGCCCGCAGGGCGTTGCGGGCGGTCTGGGACGGGCGGCCACACCGGGGGGCGATCTGCGAGGGCTTGAGGCCCTCGGCGCTGGCCGCCAGGATCCGGCAGCGGCGCAGGGTGAAGGCCGAGGGCGAGCGGGGGCCGGCCCGGATCGCCTGATGCTCGTCGGGGGTCAGCGGTCGGACGAAGAGAGGTGGGACCATACCACTCCTACGACGATCGGCCCGCAAAGGATCATCCTTGGACCTGCACTAGTGAAGCGTCACTCGCTGATTTTCGGGTAAAATGACCCCCCTTGTCCGGCCGCATCGTGGCTCGCCGGGGGGGTTGCCATGGCAAAGAAGTACGTCCTGAAGCTGACGGCCGAAGAGCGGGCCGAGCTGGCTCGCCTGGTCCGCAAGGGCAACATCGCCGGCTGGAAGGTGCAGCGGGCTCAGGCCCTGCTCAAGTGCGACCAGGGGCCCGACGGGCCGGCCTGGCCCGACGCGAAGATCGCCGAGGCGTTCGGCGTCACGACCCGCAGCCTGGAGTCGTGGCGCAAGCGGGCCGTCGAGCACGGGCCGATGGCGCTGCTGCAGCGCAGGCCGCGGACCCCGTCGGCGGTCCCCAAACTCGGCGGCGAGAACGAGGCGCGGTTGACGGCCCTGGCCTGCTCGCAGCCGCCCAGGGGCCTGGCCCGCTGGTCGCTCCGGCTGCTGGCCGAGCGCCTGGTGGAGTTGGAGGTCGTCGCGGCGGTCTCGCACGAGACCGTCCGCCGCTCTTTGAAAAAAGCGCGCTGAAGCCGTGGCTCAGGCGGATGTGGTGCATCCCGCCGGAGCAGGACGCGGCCTTCGTCTGCCAGATGGAGCAGGTCCTGGAGGCCTACCGGCGCCCGTATGATCCGAGGCGCCCCGTCGTCTGCATGGACGAACAGCCCAAGCAGCTGATCGCCGAGGCGCGGCGGCCATCGCCGGCGGCGCCCGGACGCCCGGCCCGGGTCGACTACGAGTATGTCCGCGAGGGGACCTGCACGGTGTGGATGTTCGTCGAGCCGCTGGCCGGCTGGCGCGACGTGCGCGTGACCGAGGCGAAGACGGCCGTGGACTGGGCCCACCGGGTGCAGCGGCTGGTGGACGACCCGCGCCACGCCGAGGCCGAGCGGATCACGCTGGTCTGCGACAACCTCGTGACCCATTCGCTGGCGTCGCTGTACAAGGCGTTCGAGCCGGCCGAGGCCTTGCGGTTGGCGCGGCGACTGGAGCTGGTGCACACGCCGAAGCACGGCAGCTGGCTGAACGTCGCCGAGATCGAGCTGTCGGTGTTGACGCGGCAGTGCCTGGACCGGCGCATCGCGGTGCAGGACGAGGTGGCCGGGGAGGCCGGCGCCTGGGGCGAGCGCCGGAACGCCAAACAGGTGGGCGTCGAGTGGCACTTCACCACCGAGGACGCCCGGATCAAGCTGAGGCACCTCTACCCGAAGATTAACGAGTGACGCTTCACTAGTGGGCCGTCAATCTTCATTTGACCGGTAGCGTAGGGTCCTGTCTTGATGAGGTTTGGCGAAGGCACGAACCTCATGAACCAGGAGCATCGCGATGGACAAGTACCGGGTCACCCTGACCGAGGAGGAGCGGGCTGAGTTGCAGCACCTGGTCTCCACCGGCAAGGCTGCCGCCCGCAAGCTGGCCCATGCCCGTATCCTCCTCCTGGCCGATACCAGAGCCGGCCAAGAGCACTCGGATGAGCGGATCGCCGACGCACTTGGGGTCAGCCTACGAACCATCGCCCGGGTCCGTCAGCGGTTCGTCATCGACGGCGTTCAGGCGGCCATCAGTCGGGGTCCCCAGCCGCCACGACCGGACAAGATCAAGATCAAGGGGGACATCGAGCAGCGGTTGGTCCGACTGGCGTGCAGCGATCCGCCGCAGGGCCGATGCCACTGGACGCCGCAACTGCTGGCCGACGAACTGGTCGTCCTGGGCCTGGCCGAGTCGATCAGCACCGAGACCGTCCGCCAGGCTCTCAAAAGAACGACATCAAGCCCTGGATCGTCGAGACCCGGTGCATCCCGCCCGAGGCCGACGCCGAGTACGTCTGGCGGATGGAGGACGTGATCCAGGTCCACCTGCGGCCCTACGACCCGAGGTTCCCGGTCGCCTGCTTCGGAGGCGTGCAAGCAACTCTTCGGCGAGGTGCGGCCACCCAGGCGGTGCCGCTCGGGCCGACCGGCTCAGGTGGACTACGAGTACGAGCGGGAGGGCGTCTGCCACCAGTTGATGATGTGCGAGCCGCTGCGGGGCTGGCGTCATGTCAAGGTGACCGGACGCCGGACCCGGCGGGACTACGCCGGCTGCATCCGGGACCTGGTGGAGGTGCACTACCCCCGAGCGGAGAAGGTCCTGCTGGTGCAGGACAACTTGAATACGCACGACGGGGCGAGCCCCTACGAGGCGTTCTCGCCGGAGGTGGCACGTCGGCTCCTGGACCGGATCGAGTTCCACTACACACCCAAGCACGGCAGTTGGCTGAACATGGCCGAGACGGAGATCAGCGTCATGAACCAGCAATGCCTGGATCGCCGGCTGGAGGGTCCGGCCAAGCTGGCGGCGGAGGTGGCGGCCTGGGAACACCGGCGGAACGTGAGGAGAGCCCGAATCCACTGGACCTTCACACTGGCCGCCGCTCGCCGGAAGCTGCGGAAGCTTTACCCGTCAATTGAAGATTGACGGCCCACTAGGCGGCCAGCCGGTCGAACTCTGGGGCTACCGCTGCAACAACATGCTCATGAGCCCGGCCGTGACTGAGCGGCTGATCAACAACCTCGACAACCTCGCCGAGCACGGGATCAACCTCATCAGCGTCAGCCTCCAGGGGACCAACGGCGGCTTCCCCGACGCCGACGCTGGGCCCAAAGCCTTCCGATCCGACGGGATGATCATCCCCGCCTTCGCCGACCGCCTGGAGCGGCTCATCCGGGAGGCCGACGAGCGGGGCATGGTCGTCCCCGTCGTCGTGTTGCAGCCCTGCAAGGACCAGACGGTCAAGGGAGAGATGGGCGTCAGGAGGGCCATCGAGGAGACGGGTCGCCTCCTGACCGGGCACGGCCTGAAGAACGTCATGGTCAACCTGTACCAGGAGTTCGACCATTCCCTGCGGGTCGACCACGAAGTCTTCCGGGAGCCCGACGGCGCCGCCAATAAGGCAGAGGTCACCGGGTGGTTCAAGGCCGAGGCGCCGGACATCGAGGCCGGCATTTGCCCGAACTACAAGTCCGGCTCCTCGCCGGACTACCCCGGCGTCGACGTCCGATTCTTCCACGAGTCGATGCCGGCCCCCGAGTCGGGCTTCGCCGTGAACACCGAGGCGGAAGCCTTCGACTCCTATGGCGACGAGGGGATCTTCAATGAGCACTCGAAGGCGTTGATGGCCGAGATCTGGTCATCCTACCTCGGCGAGCCTCGCACGGCGATGCTCCTCCAGAGCCCCTACGTCGAGGGGATCTCCGGCGCCACCCTCACTGGGCCGAACCCCGAGATGGGAGGGGACGGGACCGGCGTCAAGGACCGGGGCGTCCGCTTCTTTTTCGACTGGATGCGCGAGCACGTCGGCCGCTGGGAGTACCCGGCACACGTCCCCCCGACGGGGTCCTCTTGAGTCCCGCCCCGCCGCCGGGGTGCGGATGATCCGGCCGGGACGCTCAGGGCGAGCGGCCCATTCGTCCCGCGTCGCCGACCTCGAAGGGGGGCAGTTCGGTCGTCCCCTCCTCGATGACGGCGACGAGACCGGAACCACCGGGCTCGGCGAAGGCGCTGCCGAGCCGGTCCGCCCCGCCCACGCCGGCCGGCCAGGAGAGGGTCACGGTATACTGGCCGGCCGGCGCCCCCTCCTCGGCCTCGCCCAGGCGGAGTCGGAACCGGCCTTCGGCGTCGGTCGAGCCGTATGGCCTCGGCGCGTCGGCATCGTTGGATCGATTCAGCGGATGGAGCTGGACGTCGACCCCCGCGGCCGGCTTGCCCCCGACGAGCACCAGGCCCGAGACCGGCCTCAGCTCCGAAGCCGGGCCCGGGGCATCATCTCCGCCGCAGCCCGAGGCGAGCAACGCGACCAGCACGAGGATGGCCCACCGGTACGAATCGAGCACGGGTTGGATCAGGCGATGGCACGTCCTCATCCGCGACTCCACGTCCCGAGGACCCGATCGAGCGATGAATCGAATCACCGGCCGCCCCAACGGTATCCTTAAGACTCCCGGAGTCAAGGCGTCGCGCGCCGGCAAGGGCCTCCGGGACACGGGTTCGGGCCCCTCGACCTCGTCCCGACCCCGGTGCGACCACCCGCTAGCCCCGACCCCGCCCGCCATCCGCACGGTGCGGACGGCCAACGCGGGCGACCGATCCGGAGATGCCACGATGACCGACTCGACGAGACGACGGCTGGCCGCATCCCTGCTCACCCTGCTCGCCGGATGTGCCCGGGATGCCGCCGAACCGGGAGCAGGACCCGGCGGGGGCGGCGGCCGGGTCGTCGTCTACACGGCGCTCGACAGAGAGTTCTCCGAGCCGATCCTGGATCGGTACGAGCAGGAGGCCGGAACGACCGTCGACGCCAAGTACGACGTCGAGAGCACCAAGACCGTCGGCCTGACCAACGCCATCATTGCCGAGGCGGGCCGTCCCCGGGCCGACCTGTTCTGGAACAATGAGATCCTCAACACCCTCCGCCTGCAACGCGAAGGGTTGCTCGCCCCCTTCACCCCCGAGCACGCCGACGCGATCCCCGACCAGTACAAGGCCGGGGACGGCACCTGGTACGGCTTCGCCGGCCGGGCTCGAATCCTGATCGTCAACACCGACCTGGTGCCCGAGGCCGATCGGCCGACGAGCATCCGAGACTTGGCCGACCCGAGGTGGAAGGGCAAGGCCGGCATCGCCAAGCCCCTCTTCGGCACGACCGCCTCGCACGCCGCCTGCCTCTTCGTCGCCTTGGGCGACGAAGAGGCGAAGCGATACTTTCGGGACCTGGAGGCCAACGACGTGCGGATCCTCTCGGGGAACAAGCAGGTCGCCCAGGATGTCGCCTCCGGCCGCCTCGCCTTCGGCATGACCGACACCGACGACGCGATGGTGATGATCGAGCAGCAGGGGGCCCCGGTCGCGATCGTCTACCCCGACCAGGGCGAGGGCGAGCCCGGCACCCTGTTCATCCCCAACACGTTGGCCATGATCAAGGGGGGGCCGAACCCCGGGGCGGCCGAGGCGCTCGCCAGTGCCATCATCAGCCCGGAGGTCGAAGCCACGCTCGCCGCGAGCCCCAGCGCCCAAATCCCGCTGCTGACGACGACTGAGGCGTCGGCCCGGGTCGAGACGCCGAAGACGATCAAGGCAATGGAGGTCGACTTCGAGGCCGCCGCGGCCCGCTGGGACGAGGTCGCCGCGTTCATCCGCGAGGAGTTCGCCGCCGAGTGAGCGTAGGCCGCCCCGATCCCCTGCCTACCGCCCCATCGGCCCGGCGGCCCCGGCCCCCCGCTACCGGATTTCCAGGTCGTCGGCCAGCACGTTCCACCCGGCCGATTCCTCGAAGCCGATCCCCTCGCCGGCCAGCCGGATCGCGTACCGCCCGTCGTCTCGCAACCGGGGCGACGGGTCTGCCAGGTGCAGGCCCAACCGCCACTTCCCGGGAGGTGCATCGGCCGAAATCGGGACCTCCCCCCTCAGCGTCACGGTGCCGACCTCAGGGTCCCATCGTCGAGGGTCAACGTCCTCCAGGACTAACCGGTAAGCCCGATCCCCCCGATCGAGGATCAGGGCCACCTCCCGTGGCAGGTGGGGCGACGCGAAGCCCACGTTGCGCAGCTCCAGCTCCACCCGAAGCTCGCCGCCCGGCTCGGCGATCGTCGAGTGCCTCAGCCGTTCCGCCACGAGGCGGTAGCCCAGTCGTCGCTCGATGTGCTCGAAGCCGCTGCCGCCCCGATACTCCGCCTCCCGCCAGCCGTCGAGTGTCCCGCGGTGATAGGCGCTGTTGAGGTAGCACGCGTGCAGCAGCCCCAGCTCCTCGACGACCCGATCGATCGGCGTCCCCGACGACGAGGGGACCGTCTCGCCGCCGAAGGGAGTGTGTCGGCCGTGAGAGTCGCACCAGCGCAGCTCCCGATCGCGGTCCCAGCCGGGCTGGGCGTAGGTCCCCATGTCGGTCGGCGGGCTCAGCAGGGCGTCGTTGTGCCAGCCGGTTCGGGAAAGCCGAGTGCCGCCGTGGGCGGCCGCATCGGCCAGCTCTGACCCTCCCGGCTCGTCGGCGAAGATGTCCCGGATGAACATCGGCCGCCGTACCTGGACGCAGATCGGATCCGGCACGACGTCGAGCAGGCCGAAGAGCACGGCCCGCCTCGCCTCCAGCGACGGCGGATCCCCCCAGTTCGACCCGTGCCACTCCCCCCAGGGCCCGAGGAACCCCGCCTGGACGGCGTAGAGCACGTCTCGATGCTCCCGGTAGGTCTCGCCGAGCTGGCGGATATGGCCGAGGATGCGGCCCATGTCCTCCGGGTCGGCCCGGTAGTCGCGCCCGGTGAAGCCGTAGGCGGCCCGGACGATCGCCTTGAGCCCGTGCCGCCGGGTCGCGTCGAACGCGGCCCGCACCTCGTCGAGCTTCGCCGGGGTGAGGTCGCTGTCCTTGAAAGGCTTCAGGTCGATCTCGACCAGCAGCAGGGTGATCCCACGCTCTCGGAGGCCACCGAGCCGGTCCATGCGGTCGCTCATCCGAGGCGCGTAGAAGCCGCGTTCGGGATTGGGCATCGCCCGCGTGCCCTCCCGGTATCGGATTTCCCGCCAGTCCGTCGCGTCCCGGGCCCGAGACCGCCCGGTCGACAGGCCGAGTGCGAGGATGATTCCGAGATTCAGGTCGCGTCGGAGCATGGCCACCTCCAGGCGGTCGACGTGGGTCATCGTGGCGGTGGCCTCCAGCCTCCCAGGTCGGTCGAGGGAAGTCCACGGCCGGGGCGTCGCGATCGGGCGAGGGCCTCCGCCTCGTCGAGTCCGACGGGGTCGGCCCGGGCGGACGAATGGCGGGGCGGCCGGGCCGCGCTGCCCGCCCCGACGGCCCCCGGGCGTACGGCCCCGGGGGCCGCGGCCTGATCGCATCTCGGGGCCCGGGACGGTATGATGGGCGTGCTGTTCAAGTGTGAGATCCTCGATCAGGAGGCGAGCCCGGGGCCCGATCGTGGCACTGGGGCGCCGGGCCTTGCGAGCCTGCCCCATGCAAGTCGAATGGGCGACCACCGGCGTCGAGGGCCTCGACCAAGTCCTCGGCGGCGGGCTGCCGAGGGAGAACGTCTACCTGGTCCAGGGGGCCAGCGGCTCGGGGAAGACGACCCTGGGCCTGCAATTCCTGCTGGAGGGCCTGAGGCTCGGCGAGTCGGCCCTCTACGTCGGCACCTCCGAGACCCGGCAGACGCTCGCAGCGATCGCCCGGGGCCACGGCTGGTCGCTCGACGGCATCGGCGTCCACCTGCACGACGGCCGGGATTCGGGGTCGGCCGAGGTCGAGCAGACGATGCTCCACCCCGCCGAGGTCGAGCTGCCCCGCACGGTGGAGGCCATGCTCGAGGTGGTGGACGCCCTCAAGCCCGACCGCCTGGTGATCGACTCGCTGGCCGAGCTCCGCGCCATGGCCCGGGAAGACCGCTGGTATCGACGGCAGCTCCGGATGCTCCAGGACCACTTCCGGGACTCCCGGTGCACCGCCCTGCTCGTCGAGATCCCGGAGGGCGACCGGCCGGCGATCAAGAGCATCGTCGGCGGGACGATCGAGCTGGACTCGACCACCCCGGCCTACGGGCCCGATCGGCGTCGGCTCCGGGTCGCCAAGATCCGGGGCCAGGGCTTCGCCACCGGCTACCACGACTACAAAATCCGCCGGGGGGGCCTGGTCGTCTATCCCCGGCTCGTGGCCGCCGAGCACCGCCAGCGATTCGAACCCGAGCGGATCAGCAGCGGCCTGCCGGCTCTGGACGCCATGCTCGGCGGCGGCATCGACCGGGGCACCAGCACCCTGCTGCTCGGTCAGGCCGGCACGGGCAAGTCGCTGATCGCCACGCACTACGCCGTCGCCGCCGCCGACCGGGGGGAACGCAGCGCCCTGTACCTCTTCGACGAGCGCATCCAGACCCTGGAGCAGCGGTCCGAGGGGGTCGGCCTGCCGCTGCGACGGCTCGTCGACGAGGGGCTCGTCGAGATCCGGCAGGTCGACCCCTCCGAGTTGACCCCCGGCGAATTCAGTCACCTCGTCCGCCAGTCGGTGGAGGACCGGGGCGTCCGACTGGTGGTCATCGACAGCCTCAACGGATACTCCCAGGCCATGCCCGAGGAGCGGTTCCTGACGGTCTACCTGCATGAGCTGTCGTGCTTCCTCAACCAGCAGGGCGTCGCCTCGCTGTACGTGCTGGCCCAGCACGGCATCGGTTCGATGCTCACCCCGCAGGAGTTCGACGTCAGCTACATCGCCGACAGCGTGCTGCTGTTCCGCCACTTCGAGCACGCCGGGGCGATCCGCAAGGCGATCTCGGTGTACAAGCACCGCACCTCGGCCCACGAGACGACCATTCGGGAACTGCGGGTCGGCGCCGGCGGGATCGCCATCGGCGAGCCGCTGCTGGCGTTCCGGGGCGTGCTCACCGGCTGCCCCGACTACGTCGCCCGGACCCTCGAACCGCCCGGCACCGACCGGGGGGACGGCACCGATGGCCGATGAGACCGGGAGCCGGGTCCTCATCCTCGCCCCCACCGGGCAGGACGCCTCGGTGCTCGGGAGGGCCTTGGAGGCCGGCGGAATCCGGTCGGTCTGCTGCGGGGACGCGAAGGCTTTGGTCGAGGGGATCCGGCGGGGGGCCGGGGCCGTGCTCGTCGCCGACGAGGCCCTCGGCCCCGGGTCCCGGGACGCGTTGGCGGAGGCCCTGGACGGCCAGCAGGCCTGGTCCGACCTGCCGATCGTCGTGATGGCGGCCCAGGGTCGGCCGTTCGGGCCCGGGTGGTCCTTCCTCCAGGATTCGGGCCGGTCCTCGCAGGCGGTCCTGCTGGAGCGTCCGGTCCACTCGGCCACCCTGATCAGCGTCGTCCGTTCGGCCCTCCGCACCCGGCAGCGCCAGTACCAGATCCGGGACGAGCTGGACCGCCGACGGGCCGCCGAGCACGCCCTCCGCCTCGGCGAACGCCGACAGGTGCTGCTCGTCCGGCTCAACGATGCGCTGCGGCCCCTGGGAGACCCGCTCGCCATCCAGTCCGAGGCCTGCCGGATCCTCGGCGAGCACCTGGGGGCCTGCCGGGTCCACTACGCGGAGGTGGAGGGCGAGGGCGAGTATGGCCTCGTCCGGGAGGAGTACTGCGACGGGGTCCCGAGCGTCGCCGGCCGCCACCGGCTCGACGACTTCGGACCGACGGCGATGGACGAATTCCGGGCCGGCCGGACGCTGATCCTCCCGGACGTCATGAACGACCCCCGGCTGAGCCCGGGCGGGCGGGCGGTCACCGCCGCGCTCGGGGTCGGCTCCTACATGATCGTCCCCCTGATCAAGCGCGGCCGGCTGGTGGCGCTGCTGGTCGTCCACCACCGGGAGGCGCACGAGTGGGACGAGGGGGAGATCACCGCCATCGAGGAGGTCTCCGAGCGCACCTGGGCCGCCGTCGAGCGGGCCCGGTCCGAGGCGGCCCTCCGCGAGAGCGAGGCGCGCTATCGGACCCTGTTCGAGTCCATCGACGAGGGCTTCTGCATCATCGAGATGATCTTCGACGACTCGGGCCGCGGCGTCGACTATCGCTTCCTCGTCACCAACCCCGCCTTCGTCAGGCACACCGGGCTGGCCGACACCCGGGGCAAGACCGCCCGGCAGCTCGTCCCCGACCTGGAGGACCGCTGGCCGGAAACCTACGGCCGGGTCGCCGCCTCGGGGGAGGCGGAGCGCTTCATCGACGAGTCCCCGGCGATGGGACGCTGGTTCGAGGTCGACGCCTTCCGCATCGGGGAGCCGGGGGATCGCCGGGTCGCCCTGCTCTTCAATGACATCAGCACCCGGAAGCGGGCCGAGCTGGAGCGCGACCGCTTCTTCGAGCTGTCGGTGGACCTGATCGCCATCGCCTCCATCGCCGACGGCACCTGGAAGCGCGTCAACCCGGCATTCGGCCGGATCCTGGGATGGTCCGAGGCGGAATTGGTGGCGAGGCCGTTCCTCGAGATCGTCCACCCCGACGACCTCGAACGCTCCCGGGGGGCCATCGCCGAACTGGCCGAGGGGAGGCCCCTGGACGCCTTCGAGCACCGGCTCCGCTGCAAGGACGGCTCCGACCGCTGGATCGCCTGGACCACGGCCCCCTACGCCGCCGAGGGGCTCATCTACTGCGTCGGCCGGGACACCACCGACCGCAAGCAGGCCGAGCAGGCGCTGCTCGACTCCAAGCGGCACGCCGAGGCCGCCAGCCGGGCCAAGAGCGAGTTCCTGGCCAACATGAGCCACGAGATCAGAACGCCGATGACCGCCATCCTCGGCTACGCCGACATCCTCGCCAGCCGCCTCCGAGGCCCGGAGGACCAGGACTGCGTCGAGACGATCCGCCGCAACGGCCGGTTCCTGATCCAGGTCATCAACGACATCCTCGACCTCTCCAAGATCGAGGCCGGCAAGCTGGAGATCCAGCCCGAGCGCATCGAACCGGCTCGGATCGTGGAGGAGGTCCGGTCGCTGATGGACGTCCGGGCCCGGGAGAAGGGGCTGCCGCTGGAGGTCCGCTACGACGGCCCGATCCCCCGGGCCATCGAGAGCGACCCGACCCGGCTCCGCCAGATCCTCATCAACCTCGTCGGCAACGCCATCAAGTTCACCGAGTCGGGGCTCGTCCGGGTCGTCGTCCGCTTCGAGCCCGGGCCGGGTCGGCTGGTCTTCGAGGTCGAGGACTCCGGGATCGGCCTGACCCCCGAGCAGCAGGCGGGCCTCTTCCGCCCCTTCACCCAGGCCGACGGTACCATGACCCGACGCTTCGGCGGCACCGGGCTGGGCCTGGTGATCTGCAGGAGGCTGGTCGAGATGCTCGGCGGCGAGATCGCCGTCGACAGCGCCCCGGGACGGGGCAGCACCTTCTCGTTCTCCGTCACCTCGCCCCCCATGCGGGGGGAGCCGATGGTCGAGCCCGGGGACGCGGAGCGCCCGCCGTCCCGGCCCGACGCGAAGGCCGACCTTCCTCCCCGCCTCGAGGGCAGGATCCTGGTGGTCGACGACCTCCCGGAGATCCGCCTGGTGGCCCGGCACCACCTCGAGCGGGCCGGGGTCGAGGTGCTCGACGCCCCGGACGGGCGACAGGCCCTCGAGGCCGTCGACCGGGCAGACCGGGAGGCCCGGCCCATCGACGCGATCGTCCTCGACGTGCAGATGCCGGTCATGGATGGCCTCGAGACCGTCTCACGGCTCCGGGCGATCGGCTTCGACCGCCCGATCATCGCCCTGACCGCCCACGCCATGCAGGGGGACCGCGAACGGATCCTCGACGCCGGCTTCGACGACCACCTCGCCAAGCCGATCGACGGCGGGCAACTCGTCATGCTCCTCGGATCCGCCCTCCGACGCCCCGCCACCGAGCCCCCGCCACCGGCCCCCTGCCCCGGCCGGGGCAGGCGCATTCTCCTCGTCGAGGACGGCGAGGACGCCCGACGCGTCCTCGTCCACCTGCTCCGGATGTCCGGCTTCGACATCCGAGCCGCCCCGGACGGCCGGTCGGCCCTCAGGGTTTGCCGGGAGCACCCCCCGGACTTCGTCGTGCTCGACCTCGGTTTGCCCGACATCGACGGCCTCGACCTCGCCCGACGCCTCCGGGCCTCCGGGGGGCTCGCCGACGCCTTGTTCATCGCCCTCAGCGGCCAGGACGGCCGGGACGTCCGGGACCGGGCCCTGGGGGCCGGCATCGATCACTTCCTCGTCAAGCCCGCCGGGGCGGAGGAGATCGAGGCCCTGATCGCCCGGGTCGACTCCCGGGATCACGCCCGGCGGTGAGGGCGCGGCCGGGCGATCAGAGCCGGGGTGCCTCCGGCGTGATCGGCGGCCCGGAGGGCGTCAGGCCCCGGGCCCTGACCTTGCGCCGGTAGACCGCGTCGCCGCAGGTGACGAACAGGGTATCGAACCCGGGCCCGCCGAAGCAGACGCCGGTCGGCCAGGCACCGGGCGTCGGGATGATGGCGTTGACCCTCCCGGCCTGGTCGCAGACCTGCAACCCCATCCGGGAGGCGACGTAGAGCCGGCCGTCCCGGTCGACGGCCAGGCCGTCGCCCCCGCCGTCCTCGATGGAATCAGGGACGTGCAGATGAAAATACTTCTGCGTGTACTCCAACGAACCGTCGGCCCGGATCCGATGACTGGAAACCCAGCGGCTCCCCGCGTCGGCGACGTAGAGTAGCGTCCGGTCGGGGGAGAGGGCCACGCCGCTCGGGGAGCCCGGGCCGGTGTCCACCACCCTCGGCCCCCCATCCGGGGGGATGAACCAGATTTTGCCCGGCTCGCCGCCGCCCCGGGTCGGGTCGGTGACGTAGACCCCTCCCCCGGGGGTCGCGACCAGGTCGCCCCCTCGGAACCCCTCGGCGATCACCGACGCCTCCCCGGACTCGTCGTAGGACAGCACCTGCCCGGTTTCGGTGGCGACCACGAGGCGCCTCCCGCCCGGGACGAACGCCTGGCCGTCGGCCCCCTTCGAGTCGTCGAGGTGCTCGACCACGGAGCCGTCGAGGTTGATCTTGTAGGTCTTCGAATCCGGGATGTCATTGAAGTAAACCTCGCCCCGGTCGTTGGCGGCCGGGCCCCCTGCGGACCGGTAGCCATCGGCCACGAGCTGCCAGCCCTCCTCGGGGATGAGGATCTCCTGCAATTGCGGCGAACCGGGCCCGGCCCCGACCGGCCGTGGCCAGTCCGCCCAGAGCCACCGCATGGCCTCGGGGAAGATCTCGGTGGCGTGCCGGGAGTCGTGCCCGCCTTCCCCCCAGGCGTGCTCGACCTCGTAGCCGGAGAAGGCGAGGGCCCGCTCCATCTCCTGATTCGCCATCCACCAGTCGCCGCCGTAGATGTCCAGGTCGCCCGATCCGTCCTCGAGGAAGACCCGGATCGGCTTCGGCTCGACCTTCCGGATCAACGTGGGGTAATCATCGCCCCCCCGGAGGCCGACGTAGGTGCCGATCGCGCTGAAGACCCTCCGGAAGGAATCGGGCCGCTCCCAGGCGGCCGTGAAGGCGCAGATCGCCCCGCTGCTCGCCCCACCGATGGCCCGGTCGTTCGGGTCCCTCGAAATCCGGATCGGCCGGCCGTCGGCGGCGGTCTTCGATTCCACGTCGGGCAAGAGTTCCTCGATGAGGAAGCGCGCATAGTCGTCGCCGAGCCCGTCGTACTCGACGCTGCGGTTGAAGCGAGGCAGGGCGTCCCCGGTCGGCGGCGGCACCTTGCCGTGCATGACGAAGACGCCGATCGTCACCGGCATCTCCCCGGCGGCGATCAGGGCGTCGAAGGCGGCCGGGGCCTCGAACCGGATGCCGTCCTGGCAGACGAACAGGCAGGCCGGCGTCCCCGGGTCGTACTGCGAGGGCACGTACACCCAGTACTCGCGCTCGGTGCCGGGGAAAATACGGCTGTCGGAGAAGGAA
The DNA here is from genome assembly GCF_007752535.1 of Tautonia plasticadhaerens. Taxonomy (GTDB): domain Bacteria; phylum Planctomycetota; class Planctomycetia; order Isosphaerales; family Isosphaeraceae; genus Tautonia; species Tautonia plasticadhaerens. The sequence goes on along the minus strand of NZ_CP036429.1, from coordinate 19,853 downwards.
TACTTCGCCACCTCTCCCACCGGGGTACCCTCCCGGGGGACGGGGACGGGGGGCCCCGTCCCGAGTGCGACGGCGATGGCGACGGCGAGGACGACGGACGCTGAGCACGGCACGGCGGGCCCCTTTCTCGACGGCTTCCGGGGTGTTGGGATCGGTCCTCGGGCCGGGGCCATCGTAGTGCGGCTCCCCTCCCCATGCCACGGGTCGACCGCCATCCGCGAGCCCCCCGGCCCTGGGATCGACCTCCCGTCCCATCCCGGGTCACTCCCATGCCTCCTCCTTCGGACGTTCCCTCCCGTCCCCCGTGTGTAGCGCCCCCTCGTCCAGCCCCGGCCGGCTGGCCGGCCCCGGCACCATGAGGGACGCGAGACTCGCATTATTGACTCCATCCTGGCCAAAGAAACACCTGGGCGGTTTGCGGCGTAGTACCGGTATGAGGCCCATCGGGACCGCGGACGAACTGGAACGCCGCCGGCGCCGAGCCGTCGAACTGATGCAGGGGATCCGATAGCAACGGAGAAAAAACAACGACCTTCACCCTTACGGGTGTTCACCGGGCCGTCGAAGCGGAGACTAGCACACCCGGGAAATGACTCGACGCCTCCGCCCTCGCCTGAGGAACGAGGCGTCGGGGAGTTGGATGGGGGCACTCGACGAGTGAACTCGACGGGCGGTTCCCGCTCACCGTCCTCGTCGGAACGTGAGGCTGCCCTCGCCTTGCCAGGAGTAGGCGGCGGGGATGCCTCTGCCGAAGCGGCCGGTGATGGTGCCGGGAGGCGAGACGGGGTCGATCGAGAGGGTCTGAACCGTTCCCTCGCCGTAATGGCGGCCGAGGTGCGTGGCCTCGCCGACGATCCAGTGCGGGCGAGTGGGTTGTCCGGGAACGGGCAAGCCCTCGGGCCCGACGCCGCTGCCGGTGATCTTGAAAGGCTTGACCACCTGGGCCCGGGCCGGGGTCAGCACGAGCGCCGCGGCGAGGGCCATCAGCGGGACGATGAGGGCGGGGCGACGAATCTTCAGCATCGAGGGGAACTCCGGGTGCGTGTGATTGGGGATGATCGGCCCGCCGCCGGGGATCGGAGGGCGAGGCGGGCGGAGGCATCCGGCCTCCTTCGGCCGGACCATGAGGACGGGAGACTGGCTCCGAACCGCCCTTGCGTTGCCAGCAGAAGGCGACCGCGAGACGAACCTCGGGGGGGCCGAGGTTCGTCTCGCGGTTCGCGTTCGATGCCGGGATCAACCGTGAGCGGCGACGCGGAGACTCCTGGCGCGGCTTCGGAGCGCCGCGATCGCCGGCCGGAGGGACGTCGGGGCGAGGGCCGTTGGTTGATCGGCGAGGGCCCGGCCATCGGGGAGCCGACGCTCACCGGGGGCGAGGGCTCCGACCATCACGCCCCCCTCGTCGTGGTCGTGGCCGAGCAGGTGGCCGACCTCGTGGACGAGGGCCGAACGCACGTCCATCTGGCCGGCGCGTGACCCTCGGCCCCGGCCGACGTTCCAGCCCCAGCCGGCGGCGTTGTCGTCCAGGGTGATCGTCGAGCCCGACTCCTCGCCTAGACGATTGCCGCCGAGGTCGGCGATGGCGAGGTCGATATGGCCGAGGACGGAGGTATTGGCTCCGCGAGCCTTCCAATTGGCGAGCGCCTGTGCAATAACGGGTCGGGCCTGCGCCCTTGTGAGGGACTGCTCGATGGGTGCTGGTGCGGCTACCGTGGCGAGCAACGAGGCGGGGTCGCCCTGGAGGCGGACGATGGAGAAGTCATTCTGCCAGTTACCGGCCTGGGTCGGGACGCCGACCGACCCGACGGCCACGATCTCGCCGCCGGGCTGGATCGCCAGGGCATTGAACTGGTCGTAACCGGCTGTGTTGCTGGACGACTGGACCGCGAACCCCCCGTTGCCGAAGCCCGGGTCGGGAGAACCGTCGGAGTTGAAGCGAGCGATGAACGAGTCAGACGGCCCGCCTTGGGGTCCAAGTCCACCCGCGACGAGAAACTTCTCGTCCCCTTGGAGAGCGACATCGTTCGCGTATTCATTGCCAACCCGGCTTACGATGACCAACCCGGTCCCCCCGAGTGAGGGGTCTAGCGCGCCCGCGGACGTCAGGCGAGCCAAGACGACGTCATTGTCCACCCCATTGGAAGCAGAGAATGTGACAACGATACTGCCGTTCGGCTGCAATGCCATCGATGGGGAGAGTGCGAGCCCATTGGTGGCCACGATGGCCACCCCGTTCGTGCCAAAAGTCGGATCAATGTTCCCGTTATCGTCGTGGCGCTCGACGAATGTTGTGAACGAACTGTCTGCGTTTCTGAAGCGTCCGGAGGCGATGATTTTACCGTCCGTTTGAATGGCCACGTCGTACAGTGCTTCCGGGCCGGTGGTGACTCGGCCCACGATCACGCCCGCCTGTCCGAAGGACGGGTCGAGGTTCCCGGAAGAGTCATATCGCAGCAGGAGTGAGGAGTTCCCGGTGGTGCCGCTCCCGGCGTCGGTCTTGGTCGTCCCGACGACCACGATCTTGCCGTCCCAAGGCGAGCCGGTCGTCGCGTAGACTGCCATGGCGCTCGCAGAGTCGTATCGGTTGTACTCGTCGCCGGTCGCGTAGGTGCTGATGTTAGTACTCACCTTGCCGCCCGACCCGAAGGAGGGATCGAGCGACCCATTCGTCGCCAGGTACCGGACCAGCCCGATGTCGCTGTAGTAGGTCGTCGTCGTCTGCTTCCCGACCTTCACGGTGGTTTGCTTCTGGACCATCCCGATGGCGACGATCTTGCCCGAAGCGTCCAGCTTCATGTCGTTCAGCGAGTTACCGTAGAAGAAGTCGGTTTTGACCCTGCCGCCGCTCCCGAAGGTGGTATCGAGGGTCCCGTCGGTCATCAGCCGCACTAGTGGTCGGCCACTGACGACTTGAGGGATGGGCTGCAATCGGTTCTCCTGGAGCCCTAACCGCTTCAGGAGCATCGACATGAAGAAGTACATCGTGACGCTCACCGCCGACGAACGCCAGGCCCTCCTCGATCTCATCTCCGCCGGCAAGGCCTCCGCTCTGAAACTGGCCCATGCCCGCATCCTCCTCAAGGCTGATGCCGCCGAGGGCGGGCCCGCCTGGCCCGACGACCGCATCGCCGAGGCCGTCGAGGTCTCTGTCGCCACCATCGAGCGGGTCCGCCAGCGGTTCGTCGAGCAGGGCCTGGAGGCCGCCCTGGTCCGCAAGACGCAGGCCCGTCCCAGCCGCCAGCGGGCCCTCGACGGCCGGGCCGAGGCGAAGTTGATCGCCCTGGCCTGCTCGGAGCCCCCCGACGGCCGCAAGGCCTGGACGATGCGATTGCTGGCCGACAAGCTCGTCGAGTTGGAGATCGTCCCCTCGATCTCCGACGAGACGGTGCGCCGCTCTTTGAAAAAAGCGAACTGAGGCCGCATCTGAAGCAGCAGTGGTGCATCCCGCCGGAGGCGAACGCCGAGTTCGTGGCGGCGATGGAGGACGTGCTGGAGGTCTACCACCGGCCCTACGACGAGACGCGACCGCTGGTCTGCCTCGACGAGGCGAGCAAGCAACTGATCGGCGAGACGGTCGTGCCGATCCCGGCAGCGCCAGGGCGGCTCGAGCGGTTCGATCACGAATACGTCCGCAACGGGACGGCCAACCTGTTCATGGTGACGATGCCGCTGCTGGGGTGGCGTGCGGTCCACGTCACCGAGCGTCGGACGGCGTTGGACTTCGCCGAGGTGGTGCGTTGGCTGGTGGAGGAGGTGCACGAGGAGGCGGAGAAGGTCGTGCTGGTGATGGACAACCTGAACACGCACAAGATCGCCTCGCTGTACGAGGCGTTCCCGCCGGAGCGGGCCCGTCGGATCGCCGGGAAGTTGGAGATCCACCACACGCCGAAGCACGGGAGTTGGCTGAACATGGCGGAGATCGAGCTGTCGGTGCTGGCGAGGCAGTGCCTGGACCGGCGGATCGGGTCGAGCGAGGAACTGAAGCGGGAGGTCGCGGCGTGGGAGGAGGACCGCAACGAGCGGATGGTGGGCATTCGGTGGCAGTTCACCACGGCGGATGCCCGGATCAAACTGCACCGACTATACCCGGCAACTCAATAGCGGACGACCACTAGACTGAAGTCGCTCCTGCCGCCTGTCGCGAGTCTGACGGCGTCCCCCGCGACCACGATCTTTCCGTCGCCTTGGATCTGGGCGGCGTTCGCGTGATCCTGGGTATAGCCTGTCTTCTTGCCCTCGACGCTTGGGCTCGTCACGACGAAGCCACCAGTACCGAACGTCAAGTCGAGGTCACCAGCGCTCAGGAGCTGACGGCCTTCGAGCGGCTCGGACTGAGGGCGGCAGGCGGAACGACGGCGGGGGGTGGTCAGCCGCGCGGACGAATGGAATCGGGTCATGGGTAGGGCTCCTCAAAGATTCGGACTATGGGATCAACACGGCGCGCAGCACGACCGCCCGCCGGGCAACGCAGCGACTCGCCCGCTGCCTGCTCTCAGCAAACTCCGCTCTGTCGGATCAGATCACTGCGGCTTCGGGACAGGTCGTCCGGCGTCGGACTCTCCGTGGTCGATGCCGAGCAATCCAGCCGCCTCGGCCCGGATTTGGCGTCGCATCGCGACGTCGGGGTAACGGCCCGGCTTCGATCGCTTCTCGTCGGCCGCCAGCGTTGCGTCCGCCCGCGCGAAGACTTCGCGGGCCTTGGCCGCGTCGTCCAGCCGCCAGTGGGCCATCGCGGCGAAGAAGTCGCCCTCGCGGGGGTAGCTCTCCCGCTTCTCCAGGGACTCGATGCAGCACTTCCACTCCCCCGCTCGGTACGAAGCCCATCCGAGCGATTCCCAGGCGAGGCCGGCCTGGGCGGGCTGGAGTTCGACCGCCCGGCGGGCCAGCTTCAGGGCACGGGCCGGGTCGTAGAACGGCCCGTCGGGCGAGACGGAGTAGCGGTCGGCCGCAAGGGCAAGGTAGTAGGCCAGCGAGGGCTTGCGGCTGATCTCCGGATGCTCGCGGAGAATGGACTCCGCCAGTTCGACGCCGCGACGGGTCGCCTCGTCAGCCTCGGCCTCTTGCCCGTCCCGGTGGAGTGTGCTCGCGAGATTTAGGAGGCACCCGGCCAGCGTCTGGTGGTGTTCCAGGTGCTCGGGGTAGTCGTTTACGAGGTCCTCAAGCAGGGACTCGGCACGCCGCATGGTGGCGATCGCGTCGTCGGGCCGATTCAGGGCGTGCTGGGTGTTGTGGAGGTTGATCAGCGTGATGGCCAGGCTGGTCCGCAGGTACGGCGTCGGGACCGGCTGGGTTGAGCCGTCGGCTAGGAGGCCTTCCTGGAGTTCCACGACGCGCCGGTCCAGCCGTTCCGCCTCGCCGAGCCACCGTAAATCCACCGAGGCGTCGCTCTCCTCGGTGATGTGGGTGGTTTTGAGGATGCCCGCCCTGGTCATTAGCGCGAGGGCGAGGGTGTCCCGAGCGACGACGTCCTTCGGGGCCTCCGCGAGCACCGATTCGCAGAGCTCGACGGCTCGGCTGGAGTCCTCCTCCCGGTCGGTCGAATTAGCGAGGTTCTGGTACGCGATCGCCAGGTCCTTCCGGTACTCCAGGTCCGCGGGATGCTCGGCGGCCAGCCGCTCGAACTGCCCGATGGCGAGGCGATAGAACGGCTCGGCCTCGCGATACTGCTGGAGACTGGAATGGAGGAAGCCGAGCTGTCGCAGGCAACGACCGAGCGCGTGGCGATAGCGAGGCTCATGGGGGATGCGGTCGACCAGCGCCCGGCACTCGTCGATCGCCCGGCGGAGGGTCCCCGCCGCCTCGTCGAAACGGCCCATCGCGATGCCAATCCGACCGACCTTCAGGCGGGCGAGCGCGACATCGAGTCTCGTCGCCGGGTCGTCGGCCTGCTCCGCGGCGAGTTGCTCGTAGATCGCCTGGGCCTTCTCCAGGAACTCACGCTGCAGGGCGGTCAGATTCGGCTGATCGGCCAGCCACTTCTCGGCAACCTGCTCGTACATCTCGTCCACGGCGCGCCGGGCCAGTTGAGAGCGTTTGTCCGCCCGCAGACGGTCGGCGTTGGCGTGGCGCTCCGCCTCGGCGGCCCGGAACCCCTGCCAGGTGCTGACGGCGGTGCCCGCGACGAGGCTCAGGACGACAACCGACCCCGCGAGAATCGCCAGTTGGTTCCGCCGCGCGAACTTCGTGAACCGATACCAAGCTGACGGCGGGAACGCCTCGACCGGCCGGTCGGTGAGGTACCGCATCACGTCGGCGGCGAAGTCGTTGGCCGTCTCGTAGCGCCGACAGCGGTCCTTCTCCAGCGCCTTCATCACCAGCCAGTCGAGTTCTCCCTTCATCGACCCGCCGAGCCGCCTCGGGTCGGCCTTGCGCTGGGCCGAGACGGACGTGAGGGTTTCACCCAGAGAGCTCAGCCGCATGCTGGGGCGCGGAGGCTCCTCCTCGCGGATGATCCGACGCATCTCATCGAAGGCGGCTTGTCTTAGCGTCTCCGGGTCGAACGGTGTCGTGCCGGTCAGCAGCTCGTAGAGCAGCACGCCCAGGCTGTAGATGTCGCTGCGGGTGTCGACATCGACGCCCGACATCTCGGCCTGCTCGGGGCTGACATACAGGGGCGTGCCGACGAACTGGTGGAAGCCGGTGAAGAGCGTCTTCTCGGTCAGCGCCTGGCCGGTTGCCTTGGCGATGCCGAAGTCGATGACCTTGGGCACCCCGACGCCGTCGACGACGGTGACCAGCACGTTGGACGGCTTGAGGTCGCGGTGGATGACCCCCTTCTGGTGGGCGTGCTGCACGGCCCGGCAGACGAGCACGAACAGCTCCAGCCGCTCGGGGATGGAGAGCTCGTGCTGGTCGCAATACTCGGTGATGGGTAGGCCCCGGACCAGCTCCATGGCGAAGTAGGGGCGGCCTGAGGGGGTCATCCCGCCGTCGTGGACCTTGGCGATATTCGGGTGGTCCATCTGCGCCAGGGCCTGGCGCTCGGCCTCGAACCGGGCAACGACCTGCTCGGTGTCCATGCCCGGCTTGATGACCTTCAACGCCACGCGGCGGCGGACGGGCTCGGTCTGATCAGCCATGTAGACGGTGCCCATGCCCCCCTCGCCGATGGCCTCCAGCAGCGTGTAGGGGCCAATGGCCGCACCTTCCCGCTCGGCTGGGCCGGTCAGCTCGGCCGTGGCGTCGACCGGGAGGGGTTCGAGGAAGCTCGGCTCCAGGTCGCAAACACGGAGCAGCGCGTCGAGGCGATCTCGTCGGGCCACGTCATCGCCGCAGACCTGGCGGAGATAGGCGTCTCTCGCCTCGGGATCGGTGATGAGGCGGGCGACGTGGTAGATCGCCTCCTCGTCGAGCTGGACGGTGGTCATCGTGCCGCTCCTTCGCCGGATTGGCCGGCTCTCTACGACTCAATGCGAGCGCGGCGAGCGAATCATCTAATCGCTCCGGGATTTTTTTCTTCGGGATCAGGCCGGGGCGTCCTCCGGGTCGTCGCCGAGCATGGCGACGCGGAGCCAGCTCCGGGCGTAGGACCAGTCGTTGTTGGCCGTGGCGACGGAGATGCCGAGCAGCTCGGCGGCCTGGGGAATGGTCAGTCCGGCGAAGAAGCGAAGCCGGACGAGGTCGGCCTTGCGGCGGTCCCGGGCCTCCAGCGCGGTGAGGGCCTCGTCCAGGGCAATCAGGTCGACGCGGGCGTCCATGACGATGGGCTGAACCGCGTCGAGGTCGACCCGCTGGCGATTGCCTCCAGCCTGGGGGCCGGCCTTGCGGCGGGCGTTCTCGACAAGGATGCGACGCATGGCCTCGGCCGCCGCGGCGAAGAAGTGCCCCCGGCCGTCCCAGGGCCGGGCCTGATCGGTCCCGACCAGCCTCAAAAACGCCTCGTGGACCAGGGCCGTGGCCTGGAGGGTCTGGCCGGGTTTCTCGCGTGCCAGCTTCCGGGCGGCCAGCTTGCGCAGCTCGTCGTAGACCAGGGGCAGGAGCCGCTCGGCCGCCCGGGCGTCGCCCTGTTCGATGGCCGAGAGAATGCGGGTGATGTCGTTCATCCCACTGAGCCCATCGGTCCCCGGATGCTTGTCGTAGGACGACTCGTCCCCGGCCGCTCCACGATTCACCGGCTCGACGCGGGCACCCATCGGTAGAGCGTCGGGACCGAGACGCCGAGGTTCCGGGCCACATCCCGGGGCGGCATGCCGCCCCCGAGCAGCTTGCGGGCGGATTCCACCTTGCCCGGCGTCATCCGCCGCCTGCGCCCGCCGACCCGGCCCCGCCGCCGCGCCGCGTCCAGCCCCGCCCGGGTGCGCTCGGCCAGCAGCTCCCGCTCCATCTGCGCCAGCGACGCCATGAGGTGGAAGAAGAACCGCCCCGCCGGCGTCGTGGTATCGATACCGTCGGTGAGACTACGGAACTGGACGCCTCGCTCTTGCAGGTCGGACACGAACTCGACCAGCCCCTTCACGGTGCGCCCCAGGCGGTCCAGCTTCCAGACCACGAGCACGTCGCCGGACCGGAGGTGGGACACAGCGTCCGCCAGTCCGGTACGGTCCCCCTTCACGGCCGACGCCCTGTCGGTGAAGACCCGCTTGCAACCGGCCTTCTTCAGGGCATCGAGCTGGAGGTCGAGCGACTGCTCGTCGGTGGAGACCCGGGCATAGCCGATCCGCATGTGATCTCTCCTGCCGGCTTTCTCGAAACCCATCGTACCCGTACACTGGCGAGAAAGCGATTCCGAGAACGGTTTCCGAGAAGCGAGAGACCCTGGTTCTGCCGTCGCCGGCCCTGACCCACCGGAGACTCTCGCAACCCTTCGTTTGCGAGAACCCCGGGCGGCCGTCCCCCGGAGGAGACCGCCGTGCCCACCGGGTTCCTCACCGACGCGGAACGTGAGCGGCTCGACAGCTCTCCCGCCCAGGTTGTTCCCGGCGACCTCGACACCTACTTCACCCTCACCCGCTCGGACCGCAGACAAATTCCTCGGACGACCTCGGCCGCCAACCGCCTGGGATTCGCCCTGCAACTCGGTGCGCTCCGCTTCCTGGGCTTCTGCCCCGACGACCTGAGCACCATCCCCGAGGCGGTCGTCGCCTACGTGGCGCGGCAACTCGACTTCGCCCCGGGCGAGATGGCGCGGTATGGCCGGCGGGGGCAAACGCGGACGGAGCACCTCCGGCAGATCCGGTCCCACCTCGGTTTCCGCAAGCCCACGGCCGGAGAGATGGCTCAACTGGAAAGCTGGCTCGTGGACCGCGCCCTGGAGCACGACCGACCCACCTTGCTCCTGCAGCAGGCCTGCGAGCACCTGCTCAGCATCCGGATCGAGCGGCCGGGGGTCACTCAGCTGGAACGGATCGTCGCCTCGGCCCGACGGCGAGCCCAGCAGCAGACCTGCGGTCGATTGGCGCCGATCCTGACCAAGGACTGCAAGGCCCGGCTCGACGGCCTGCTGACCGTCGACGCCGACATCGGGCGATCCAGCCTGGCCTGGCTCCAGCAATCTGCAACGACGTACTCGCCGCAAATGATCCTCGCCACTCTGGAAAAGCGGGCCCGCTGCCGGCAATGGGGGGTCGATCGCTGGGACGTGTCGGCGCTGACCCCGAACCGCCTGAAGTTCCTGGCCCAGATCGCCCGCCGGTCCACGAACCAGGCCCTCCAGCGGATGCCCGAGCAGCGGCGTTACCCGATCCTCGTCGCCTTCCTCTACCAGACCCTGATCGACCTGACCGATGAGGCCCTCGACCTGTTCGACCGCTGCCTCGCCGAGGCGTACCACCGGGCCGGTCGCGACCTGGAGGACTTCCGGCTCTCGGTGGCCCGCTCGACCAACGAAAAGGTCCAACTCTTCCGGGAGATCGGCCGGGCGGTCCTCGACCCCAAGGTCAAGGACGCGGACCTGCGCCGCACCATCTACCGCCGCATCACCCCGGATGAACTCCGGGACGCCGTCGAGGAGTCCGACCGGATCATCCGGCCCCTCGACGACCACTACTTCGATTTCCTGGAGAGCCGCTACACCTACCTCCGCCAGTTCACCCCCGAGTTCATCGACGCGATCACATTTCGCTCCAGCGGCGATCCGGCCCTGATCAAGGCCGTGGACCTGCTCCGTCAGCTCAACGCCGAACGACGACGCGTCCTCCCCGATGAAGCGCCACTCGAGTTCGTTCCCGCGAGGTGGCGGCCGTATGTCAACGACAATCCCGACCCGACGAAGCGCCGCCATTACTTCGAGCTCTGCGTGCTCTGGGAGTTGCGAGGTGCCCTGCGGGCCGGTGACGTGTGGCTGGCGGGCAGCCGTCGCTACGCCGACCCCCAGACGTATCTGATCCCGCGGGAGGAGTGGCCCGGCCTCCGCACAGAGGTGTGTCGGGAGATTCAGGCACCGGAAGACGGGACGGACCGTTTGCGTGAGCGTGAGCAGGAGCTGAGCGGGCTATTGGACCGGGTCGAGGCTTTGCTCGCCAAGGGCGGAGACGTTCGTATGGAGGGCAACGACCTGGTGGTCTCCCCCTTGGAGGCGGAGCAGAAGTCGGAGAGCACGGCGGAGCTGGAACGACTCATTGATGAGCGGTTGCCGTTGGTCGAGCTGAGCGAGCTGCTGATCGAAGTCGACGGCTGGACGCGCTTCAGCGACGACTTCGAGCACGCCGGGGGGACGGAGCGGCGAATCCGTGAAATACGAAATCATCTCTATTCGTCGGTCCTTGCCTAGGCTTGCAACCTCGGCCTGACCCGCATGGCGCGGATCTCCGACCTGACCTACCAGAAGCTGGCCTGGTGCACGAATTGGTATATCCGTGAGGAGACCCTGAAGGCCGCGACGACACGACTCGTCAACTTCCAGTATCACCAGCCACTGAGCCAATTCTGGGGCAGCGGGACGCTGTCTTCGTCCGACGGTCAGCGGTTCCCGGTCTCCGGCAAGGTCCGGATGGCCACGGCACTGCCACGGTACTTCGGCTTCGGCAAGGGGGTGACCTTCTACACCTGGACCGCCGACCAGTTCGCGCAGTACGGCACGAAAGTCATCCCCGCCACGGTGCGCGACGCGCCCTACGTGCTCGACGAGATCCTCGACAATGAGACGGAACTGCCACTCCTGGAGCACACGACCGACACGGCGGGTTACACCGAGGTCGTCTTCGCCCTGTTCGACTTGCTGGGCCTGCGATTCTCACCGCGGATCCGCGACCTGGGCGACCAGCGGCTCTTCCGGGTCGAGTGCCAGAAGCGTCACCCCCATCTGGGGCCTCGGCTCAAAGGGCGGATCAACCGCGATCGGATCCTGAGGGACTGGGATGACCTGTTGCGTGTGGCCGGATCGCTGAAGCGCGGTTGGGTCACCGCGTCTTTGCTGATCGACAAGCTCCAGTCCTACACGCGCAAGAACCAGTTGACCCGTGCCCTGCAAGAGTACGGTCGCCTGGTGAAGACCATCTTCATCCTGCGGTACATGGAAAGCGATCCGCTCTGACGCCGGATCAACACCCAACTCAACAAGGGGGAGGCCCTCCACGGCCTGCGGGAATTCCTCCTGTTCGCGAACAAGGGCGTCCTCCGCAAGAAACAGGAGGAAGAACTCATGAACCAGGCGGGCTGTTTGAACCTGGTGACCAACGCGGTGGTGACCTGGAACACGGTCTACATGGCGGCGGTGATCGACCGCCTCCGGACCGAGGGCAAGACGGTGAACGAGGAGGATATCGCCCGGCTCTCCCCGGCCCGCTACGAGCACATCAATCCCTACGGCAAGTACCGCTTCGAGGTCGAGGACGGGTTGAGCCGAACTCGGTTGCGTCCGCTCCGGCCGCCTCCTGAACAAAAGCAACGGTGAAGATCGTTGTTTTTTTCTCCGTTGCTATCGGAACCCCTAGACCCCTTCGGGGCAGAGGGCCATGGCGTCCCAGATGGGCATGCCGGTGCCGACGCCGGCGGCCTTCATCTCGTAGCTCTTGGCGATGACGCAGGCGCCCTGGTTGCCGAGCACGCCGACGGGCAAGCCGGCGAGGTGCGCGTGGCGCACCCGCTCGGCGGCGACGTAATAACAATCGGCGTCGACGTGCCCGATCGGCCCTTGGCGCTTCATGGACGGAAGCATACTCTGCACATAGGATCAGTCAAACCGGGGAGTCGGACCGTCGGGCCGTGTGCCAGGGGATCGCCGTCGCGGGGAGCGAGTTGCCCACGGAATTGATCGGGCGGCCCGGCATGGCCCATCGCCGCTACCTCCGCGGCGAGCGGGACGAGTACCGCTTCCTGTACCGGGAGCGGTGGCCGGCGCTGCCGATCTGGCGGGACGGCCGGCTCCAGGTCGTCCGCTGGGGGAACGGGCGGGGCCAGAGCCGATCCCTGCCCCGGACGGGCTGGACGTGGCTGCGGACGATCGAGGAGGGGGGCTGGCGGGGGATCGAGTCGGTGCCGGTGGAGATCCCGGCGTCGTTCGGCCTGGAGCGTCGGGGGGTGTGGTATCTGATCGAGACGGGGTTCCGGGGGCTGGTGGTGCCGGACGAGCGGGGCTGGGCGGTCGCCTACATGCTGTGCGAGCCGGCCAGCCACTACTACAGGATCATGACCGGCTCGGACCGGATGCCGGTGCTGATCGACCAGCGGATCTGAGCCCGGACGGGGCCGGGAGGCGGCGCGGCCGGCTCACGAGGCGACCGGCTCGATGCACTCGGGCCGGTCGACCCTCGGGCTGCCGACGAGCGTGCCGACCGGATGGGCCGCCATCAGCCCGGCCGGGAATGGGGCCAGGAGCGCGTGCAGGTCCGACGCCTGCTCCTCCGGGTCGAGCCTCTGGGCGTAGTCCTCGGGGCGGAGGATCGCCGGCATCCGGTCGTGGACCGGGGCGACCAGGTCGTTGGGCTCGGTGGTGATGATGGCGACGCTCTCGACCGGCGCCGGGCCCTTCGACCAGCGTTCCCACAAGCCGGCGAAGGCGAACGGCTCGTCGTCCTCCCGGCGGAAGTAATGGGGGGTCTTGGTCCTGCCCTCGGCCCGCCACTCGAAGAACCCCGAGGCGGGCACGAGGCACCGGCGGTGCTTGAAGGCCGAGCGGAAGGCGGGCTTGCCGGCGACGGTCTCGGCCCGGGCGTTGATCATCCGATTGCCGATCGAGGGGTCGTCCGCCCAGGAGGGGATCAGCCCCCAGCGGAGCGTCGCCAGCCGCCGCCGACCCCCTCGGATCCGGAGCGGACGGCGAGGACGTCCTGGGTGGGGGCGACGTTGTAGCGCCGGGGCAGCTCGGGGACCTCGTCGGGGTCGAGATCGAAGGCCTCGGCGATGGCCCGGCGGTGGGCGTGCAGGGCGTATCTTCCACACATCGGCATTGCTCCCGGGTCCGATCCGGCGGGTCATCCGCCCCGCCGCACCCGACGGGACGTCCCCCCGCTCATGAGGTCGTGCGGCCGGGCGTCAATCGCCTTATATAACTGAATGCGCGTTGATATCTGTCAACAGCGGACACAGTCGCGACGGGATCCCGCTTGCTGTGAAATGAACAAAATGCCACTATCAGCGGCGGTGCATGATGTGACCCGGCCGAGAGACCACCGGTATGAGCACTCCCCCGACCCCCGAGGGACTCCACCTCAAGCGGCTCACCCTGGACGACGACGGCCGGGCCCGCCTGGCCGGGCGGCTCAAGGCGGCGGACGAGGCCCGCACCGCGGAGCGACGAGAGGAGCGGCGGCGGCAGGACGAACGCCGCCGGGCCTTGATCCGCGGCGCCGAGGCGGTCGCCTTCCGCTGGGCGACCGAGGTCGCCAGCCGGGACGAGCTGGCCCGGATCGGCCTGCACTGGGGGCGGCTCTCCCACCCCCTCTCGCACGGCCTGGCCGACTTCCTCGTCCGGGAGCCGGCCCGGACGATCGGCACGCATCTCATCCGCTCGATCAGCGACCGGGAGCTGACCGAGGAGCAGGCCCTCGGCTTCTGGTCCGGCCTGGTCGGCGACGCCGACGCGGCCCGGCGGGCCTGCGACGACTTCAGCTTCATCGCCGCGTTTTGCAACGTCGCCGCCCAGCTCTGGGACCAGGACGCCCCCCTGCTGGGCGGCCGCCCCGAGCACGCCCCGCCCTGGCGCGACCCCGCCCGGTGAGCCCCGCCCGCGCGGCCACCGGCCGCGCCCCGCCGCCGACCGACGACCGACGACTCCGAGGAGGATCCACAATGCCGATCCTGGACGACGAGGCCAAGGCCCGGGTGGCCGCCCGGCTGAAGGCGACCCGACCCGACCCGCCGGCGGACCCCCAGCAGGACCCGAAGCAGGCCGAACGCCGTGCGGCCGAGGCCCGCTACGGCGCGGACCTGGGCCGGCACTGGGCCAGCAATCAGGCCTCCTACAAGGAGCTACGCCAACTGGCCCGCGAGTGGCGTCGGCCCTGGGGGCTGCTCAGCCCCCGGGTGGTCCGCGCCGTCGAGGGCGACCCGGCACGCTCGCGGGGGACCACGCCTTCGCCTTCTGGGCCGCCCTGACCCACGACCTCGACACGGCCCGGCGGCTCTGCGACTCGGCCGACTTCGTCGATGCGTTCGCCGAGGCCGCCTGCCGGGTCTGGGATGAGGTCGAGCCGCTGCTGGGCGACCACCGCGATTGAGCGCCGCCCATCGTGCCTCGCACGCGCGGCCCCCGCCGCGCCCCACCGCCGGCGTCCCGACCCGTCGATCCCGACGGCCGGTGCGCCCTGTCCGCAGGGGGATCGACGGGGGACAGCAGGGATGGACGACGAGGCGCGTCGGCGGTTGATCGAGCGGCTGGCGGCGTCCCGGGAGGCCGGGGCAAACGCATGGGAGGACCCGGCGGAGAAGGCGACGCGGGACGTTGCCGCCAACCGCTGGGGCCGGGAGCTGGGGCGGCGTTGGGCAATCGAGGAGGCGAGCTATGAGGAGCTTCGTCGGCTGGGCGAGCGGTGCGATCGGCCGGACGGGCTGTTCCGTCGGTCGGAGATCGCCGAGGTGGAGATGACGCAGGGGGCGACGCTGGCCGGGCGGCTGATCCGGCAGGTCAGCCGGGAGCCGATGGACGCCGGGCAGGCGGCGCGGTTCTGGGCATGGCGGCAGGGGATGCCGGCGTCGGCGAGCCGTCTTCTGTTAAACAGTCGCTCATTCGTGGTGGGCTTCGCGGCCGGTGCGGCGGCGGTCTGGGAGCGGGTGCGGCAGGAGCTGGGCGACTGAGGGGCTGGTGGCGGGCGAGGGGAAGACGTACGACCGGACAGGCTCCCGGTGCGGCCCTCCCCCCTGCCCCGCGGTCCGGCTAGTGGGCCGTCAATCTTCATTTGACCGGTAGCGTAGGGTCCTGTCTTGATGAGGTTTGGCGAAGGCACGAACCTCATGAACCAGGAGCATCGCGATGGACAAGTACCGGGTCACCCTGACCGAGGAGGAGCGGGCTGAGTTGCAGCACCTGGTCTCCACCGGCAAGGCTGCCGCCCGCAAGCTGGCCCATGCCCGTATCCTCCTCCTGGCCGATACCAGAGCCGGCCAAGAGCACTCGGATGAGCGGATCGCCGACGCACTTGGGGTCAGCCTACGAACCATCGCCCGGGTCCGTCAGCGGTTCGTCATCGACGGCGTTCAGGCGGCCATCAGTCGGGGTCCCCAGCCGCCACGACCGGACAAGATCAAGATCAAGGGGGACATCGAGCAGCGGTTGGTCCGACTGGCGTGCAGCGATCCGCCGCAGGGCCGATGCCACTGGACGCCGCAACTGCTGGCCGACGAACTGGTCGTCCTGGGCCTGGCCGAGTCGATCAGCACCGAGACCGTCCGCCAGGCTCTCAAAAGAACGACATCAAGCCCTGGATCGTCGAGACCCGGTGCATCCCGCCCGAGGCCGACGCCGAGTACGTCTGGCGGATGGAGGACGTGATCCAGGTCCACCTGCGGCCCTACGACCCGAGGTTCCCGGTCGCCTGCTTCGGAGGCGTGCAAGCAACTCTTCGGCGAGGTGCGGCCACCCAGGCGGTGCCGCTCGGGCCGACCGGCTCAGGTGGACTACGAGTACGAGCGGGAGGGCGTCTGCCACCAGTTGATGATGTGCGAGCCGCTGCGGGGCTGGCGTCATGTCAAGGTGACCGGACGCCGGACCCGGCGGGACTACGCCGGCTGCATCCGGGACCTGGTGGAGGTGCACTACCCCCGAGCGGAGAAGGTCCTGCTGGTGCAGGACAACTTGAATACGCACGACGGGGCGAGCCCCTACGAGGCGTTCTCGCCGGAGGTGGCACGTCGGCTCCTGGACCGGATCGAGTTCCACTACACACCCAAGCACGGCAGTTGGCTGAACATGGCCGAGACGGAGATCAGCGTCATGAACCAGCAATGCCTGGATCGCCGGCTGGAGGGTCCGGCCAAGCTGGCGGCGGAGGTGGCGGCCTGGGAACACCGGCGGAATGTGAGGAGAGCCCGAATCCACTGGACCTTCACACTGGCCGCCGCTCGCCGGAAGCTGCGGAAGCTTTACCCGTCAATTGAAGATTGACGGCCCACTAGGATGGACGGCCCCGAGAGACGAAGAGGAGGCCGACCATGCCGTGTCCCCGAGGCCGACGCCTTGCCCATGCTATGGTGGGCCTGATGCTGTTGCTGGCCCCCGAGGCCCTCGCCCCGACTGCCTCCGCCCAGGAGCCGAGCCCGGAACGGCTGGCGGCGATGCAGCGGACGATCGAGCGGCGGCGGCAGCGGCGACTGGCCCGGGGCGGTGCCCGTCCAGTGGGGGCGATAGTGGCCTGGCCGATGCCACCAACGCTGGTGATCCGGCAGACAGGCGAGGCGCACGACGAGGTCGGGGCCCTGCTCCGCCTGCTCCGGGGTGGGTTCTAATCGGTGCGGGCGGGCGATCGACCGCCGGGGTGAGCGGTCGATCCGCCGGCCGAATCGGGCGGGCTCGGTTCAGGCGGCGACCCCACTGCCCTGCTCGTCATCGTCCTCGCTCGGGTCCGTGGACTCCAAGCGGGATTCTGTTCGCTCGGAGGTCGGGGTGTCCGACGCCGTCGCCCCGCCGTTCCTGACCAAGCTGGCCAGGATCTCCTGGGCGATGGCCCGCAGGACGTCGGAGTCGATGCCCTTGGCCCGCTCGATGGTTGCCCGGGCACCGGCTGCCTTGAAGACGCGCTTGGTGACGAGGCGCAGCCCCCTGCTCTTGGCCTTCCCCTTGGCCGTCTGCCCGGAGGACGCCCCCCTGCCCCGCGGCCGCTCGGCCTTGATCGCCTGGACCTCGGCGACCACCTCGTCGCGGGTCAGACCGTCGGCTACGATCCGCTCGGCCAGCGCAACCTGGGCCTCGGCCTCGCCGAGCTTGCTGACTTCATAAGCAACCCGGGGGGCCAGATCCCCGGCCTCGACGCGGGCTTGCACGGCCTCGGGCAGCTCCAGCAGCTTGAGCGCCGTGGAGACGGTGAACTGGGTGATGTGCAGCTCCTCGGCCAGACGCTCGTGGCTCCAGCCGGTCGCGTCGAGGAGCCGGCGGAAGGCCCGGGCCCGCTCGATCGGCGCTAAATCCTCGCGCACGCAGTTTTCGATGAGTTGCAGCCCCAACCGCTCGTCGTCGTCGGGACGGCGGTCCAAGATCTTGCACCGCAGCGTCGGCAGGCCGGCCCGCTGGGCGGCCCGGTAGCGCCGCTCACCCGAGATGATGACGTAGCTGCCGAGGTCCTCGGACCAGAAGACCACGATGTTCTGCAACTGCCCCCGCTGCTTGAGCGACGCCGCGAGCCGGTCGAGGGCCTCCTCATCGAAGGAGCGGCGCGGCTGCTCGGGGTCGGGGGCAATCCGGCCGATTTCGATGGCGTGGGCGCCGGCATCCCGGCCGACCCCGACGGCCTTGGCCGGCAGGCCGCCGGTGGGCTGCGCCATGCCGGCCGGCACCCCGGGGGCCCGCCCCTGGCCCAGGCTCGACGCCAGCTCGCCGCCGTACTTCTTCAGGTACTGCTCCCGCTTCGAGTCGTTCATCAGGCCGCCTCCTTCCCGGTGCTCCGCTGCTCGACCTGCGCGACCTCGGGCCCGAGCCCCAGGGCCGCCAGGCGTCCGAGGATCTCGTCGGCGACGGCGTCCATCGCGCGGGCCGCGGCGCCCCGGGGCTTGTGCCAGTGGATCGGCCGCAGCGCGGCGATCGCCTCGGGGAAGTCGGCCGACTCGGGGACGACCGCCTCCAGCAGCTCCGGCGTGTCGGCCCCCAGCAGCTCGACGAAGGTCTTGTGCATCGCCCGGCGGGCGTTGTGCATGGTCACGAGCACCCCGGCCACGGGGATCGGCCGGCCCCAGCCTTGCTCGACCAGGGCAAGCCAGTCGCGGACCTCGGCCAGCCCCTGGGCGCCGTACAGCTCGGGCTGCGTCGGGATGATCGCCGCGTCGGCGGCCAGGAGGCCCGACCAGGTGCAGTACTGGAGGTTCGGGCACGAGTCGATGATCGTGATGTCGAAGCCCGCGGCCAGCGGCCTCAACCCCTCGCGCAGCCGTGCCTGCTCGTCGAACGGCAGCAGGTGGGGTTCCGGCACGTTGAAGCGCTTGGCTGCGGCCGAGCCGGCGAGCAGCGAGAGGCCCTCGAACTCGGTCGGCCGGATGAGGTCGTCCGCGTCCATGGGGAGTTCGTCGTAGAGGGCGTAGAGGGTCGTCGCGGGGTCGAGGCCGCGGGCCGCCTCGTTGCCGAGCAGCCCCTTGGTGAGGCTGCACTGGGGGTCGTTGTCGACTAGCATCACGCGGAGGCCGCGGCGGGCGATTGCTCCTCCTAAGTGCATGCAACTACTCGTTTTGCCGACTCCGCCCTTCTCGTTGATCATGGCCACGACGGACATGCTGGGCCTCCTGGGCTCGGGTGTCTTGCCCAGAGTATCGGCCGACCGCGGCGGGTTGGTTGAGCCTCTCGGCCCAGCCTTCATAGCCCGGCTATAGATGTCGCCGCGGTGGTACAGGGTCCTGCCCCTGCTCCGTGTGGGACAAGCTGGCCATAGCCCGGCTATGGAGGCCTCCTGGGAGGGGTGAGCGTGCGCGACCGGACCTTGATCCGGCCGGTCATAGCCCGGCTATGGGACGTCCCGGGATCCAGGGGGTAGTTGTGGAGCGCGCCGCGCGCGGTCGGCTCGTTGGGCAGCGGCCTGAAGCGAACGTGGGCACAGTTCGGGTAGTCTGGTGATCGGCCGTTGCGTGCGTCTTGAAGGTGGGGGCGGATCCCGGTCAATTGAGTCCAACCGGAGGTCATCAGCATGCCGCCCCTGCGCCTCGTCGTCGACCGATTCGAGGGCCGCTCCAAGCATCTCGCAGTCCTGGTCGCCGAGGACGGCCACACCGCCGTCCTCCCGCGCGACTTGCTGCCCGAGGGAACGCGCGGCGGCGAGGTGCTTGTCGTCTCGCTCGCCCCCGCGGACGACGCCAAGCCGCCCGGCCCGAGCGGATCGGCCGTCGACGTCAATACCGCCCCCGTCGGGGACCTCAAAAAGCTCCCCGGCGTCGGTCCCGTCCTGGCCGATCGCATCGTCGACGCCCGGCCGTACGGCTCGGTCGACGACCTATCGCGGGTCGTGGGGCTCGACGCGGCGTCGCTGGAGAGGCTTCGACCGCTCGCCTCGGCTGGCTCAGCGACCAGGGGGCCCCAGTCGCCATCGGCGCCGATCCGGCTGCGGGTCGAACGGCCGGCCGAAGGGCCGGGAGGGGACGTCCGCCTGGCGACCGAGGACGGCCGGGAGGTCGTCCTGCCGGGCGACCTGCTGCCGGGCCCGGCCGGGGCAGGGGGGTGACGGCGTCGGTCAGTGGGTGAGCCAGTCCTCGACGACGAGGCCCGGGATCGGCCCGAAGTGGGCCGTGTAGTGGGTCACCAGCGTCAGGCCGTTCGCCAGGGCGACCGAGGCGATCAGCAGGTCCAT